>NZ_JANMSQ010000085.1:0-1536 GCF_031389465.1 Pseudolysinimonas sp. | reverse complement strand
GCCAAGCCCGGCGACACGGTCACGAAGGGTCAGCCGTTGTTCACGCTTTCGGCCGACGAGCCCGACCGCTTCGCTCGCGCGCTCGAAGCGCTCGAGGGTGCCTGGGCGATCGGCGACCCCGGTTCCCCGATCGACGACGGTGGCCCGCTCATCGCCGGCCGCGTCGGCTGAGCCGCAACACCGGGCACTTAGGCTGAACTCGTGACGACTGACGCCGAGCGCATCCTTTCCGGTACCCGTGTTCCCCTGGGGGAGCTGCCCAAGATCTCGCTGCACGACCACCTCGACGGCGGGCTGCGGGCCCAGACGATTATCGACCTGGCCCCGGATGCCGGCGTCACCCTGCCCGCCGACACCGCTGAGGGCCTCGCGGCCTGGTTCCTCGAGTCGTGTTCGAACGGCAACCTCGTCGACTACCTGAAGACCTTCGACATCACGATCGCGGTGACCCAGACGGCGCAGAACCTGACGCGCATCGCACGGGAGTTCGTCGAAGACCTCGCCGCCGACGGGGTGATCTACGGCGAGATCCGATGGGCACCCGAACAGCACATCCAGAACGGTCTCACCCTCGACCAGGCGGTCGAGGCCGTGCAGGCCGGAATCGATGAGGCGATCGAGGCGATCGAGGCCGCTGGCGGGTGGATCCGCGCCGGGCAGCTCATCTCCGCGATGCGCCAGAACGACCGCGGGATGGAGATCGCCGAACTGGCGCTGCGCCACCGCGACGCGGGAGCGCACGGCTTCGACATCGCCGGACCCGAGAAGGGCTTCCCGCCCTCACGGTTCGCCGACGCGTTCGACCTGCTCGCCCGGGAGAGCTTCCCCGTGACGGTGCACGCCGGCGAAGCGGACGGGCTGGAAAGCATCCGCAGCGCCCTCGTCGACGGGCACGCCCTGCGCATCGGCCACGGCGTCTGCATCGCCGACGACATCGAACTCGAGGAGGGCGACGACGACGCGAGCTACGTCACCCTCGGCCGACTCGCGCAGTGGATCAAAGACCGCGGCATCCCCCTCGAAACGAGCCCGTCGTCGAACCTGCAGACCGCGGCGTTCACCGCGTGGGGGCCGGGAATGACCGGGCACCCGTTCGACGTGCTCTACCAGCTCGGCTTCCGGGTCACCGTCAACACCGACAACCGGCTGATGAGCGGCACGTCGCTTACTCGTGAGATCGCCCTGCTGGTCGACGCCTTCGGTTACGACGCCGACGACGTTGAGCAGTTCATGGTGAACGCGGCGGAGGCGGCGTTCCTGCCGCTCGAAGATCGCGAGGAGCTCATCGAGCGCATCGTGACGGGGTTCGGGCGGGCATAGGCGAGCGTGAATCCGCGCCCTGTCACGGCCGCAGACGTCGACGAGCTCGCGGACTTCCTGCGACTCGTCGACCTCACGCTGAGCGGGCTCGACACGCCGACGGTGCGCCTCTGGCTGGAGCGCGATGCCGACGGGTCGATCGCGGGCAGCACGGGCTTCGAGTTGAGCGCCGATGGCCGACACGCCCTCATCCGGAGCGTCGCCGTGCATCCTGAC
>NZ_JANMSQ010000145.1:0-9522 GCF_031389465.1 Pseudolysinimonas sp. | reverse complement strand
GCTCGCCCGCGCCGGGTGCGTCGGCGAGTCCCAGGTGGGCGATGGACATGGGGAGACCTCCTGCGGTCAGGCTATGCGGGCACGCCGACATCGCCGGACGACACCCTGAACGGCCGGTTGCTGAGGTTCCCCCGAACCCCGCGACGGGAGTGCTCGTTCAGGCTAAGAGTGCGGTGCCGGGGGGACAACCGGGCCTGTGGACAACGCTGTGGGAAATCGGCGGGAAACGCCGATGCTCGTGTGAAGAAGTTGTGGAGTCAGCTGTGCGAAACGCGCGAGTTTCGGGCTGCAAAGGCTTGCTGACCAGGCATTTTTGTTTGCACACCCTGTGTGTGGAAACAGGGTTGGAGTGCCGCTTGAGGGTTCGGGGGTTGACAAGTCCCCTGTGGACGGATTGTGAACCCGCTCCCGCAAAACATGAGGGGGGTGTCCCCCAAAACAACGACGGATGGCGCACCCTCGTGAGGGTGCGCCATCCGGGTGAAACGAGTTACTTCGCGGCGACCACGTCGAGCGTGAGCGCGGCGAGCACATCGGTGCGCAGACGCACCGTGGCGTCGTGCCGACCGAGGCTCTTGACGGGGGTCGCAATCTCGATCGAGCGCTTGTCGATGTCGCCGAGACCGGCGGCCTTGACCGCGTCCGCGACATCCGAAGTCTTCACCGAACCGAACAGTCGGCCCTCGCTGCCCGCCTTGACGGCGAGCTTGATGGGGGCGGACTCCAGCTTGGCCTTGAGAGCCTGGGCCTCTTCGATCGTGGCGAGCTCCTTCGCGGCGCGGGACGCCTTGATCGAGTCGACCTGCTTCTCAGCGCCCTTCGACCAGGAGATCGCGAAGCCTTGAGGGATGAGGTAGTTGCGGGCGTAGCCGTTCTTGACGTCGACGACGTCACCGGGCGAGCCGAGGCCGGTGACCTCGGAGGTGAGGATGAGCTTCGACATGTCTCTACCGCCCCGAACCTGCGTAGGGGAGAAGCGCCATCTCGCGCGCGTTCTTGACCGCGCGGGCGATCAGCCGCTGCTCCTGCACCGAGACGCCGGTGATGCGCCGGGCGCGGATCTTTCCGCGCTCGGAGATGAACTTGCGAAGCGTCGCGACATCCTTGTAGTCGATGATGCCGACGCGGATGCTCTTCGCGGGTGCGGCGTTCTTGCCGCCCTTGGGCACGCGCTTGCGGCGATCGCCGCTACTGCTGCTGCTCTTGCCAGCCATTGCTGTCTTCCTTCTGAATCTCTAGCGTTCGAAAAGCCTGACGGCTCAGAACGGGGTCTCGTCGTTGTAGGAGCCGGGCGTGTTCCAAACGTCGTCGGCACCGCCGGCAGCGGGTGCACTCGCGGCCCACGGCTCTTCGGCTGCACCAGCGCCAGCAGCCACCTGACCTCGGCCACCACCACCGGTGCTGCCGCCCGGCGCGCGCGTCACCTGGGCGGTGGCGTAACGCAGGCTGGGGCCGATCTCGTCGACCTCCAGCTCGATCGCGGTGCGCTTGACGCCCTCGCGGTCGTCGTAGGAGCGCTGCTTCAGGCGACCGGTCGCGACGACGCGGCTTCCCTTCGTCAGCGAGCCGGCGACGTGCTCGGCGAACTCGCGCCAGCAAGACGCGCGCAGGAACAGGGCCTCGCCGTCTTTCCAGTCGTTCGCCTGACGGTCGAACGTGCGCGGGGTCGACGCGATGGTGAAGTTGGCGACGGCCAGCCCGCCCTGCGTGTAGCGCAGTTCGGGGTCAGCGGTGAGGTTGCCCACCACGGTGATGATCGTCTCGCCGGCCATGGTTACTTGGCCTCGGCCTCAGTCGGGGCGGGCTCCGCAACAGCGGGCTCGGCCTCGACCGGCTTCGCGGCGGCGGGCGCGGCGGGCTTCTTGGCGATCGCGGCCGCCTTGCGCTCGGCCTTCTTCGCCTCTTCTTCGGTGTGCGCGACCACGCGGGCCACGGCTTCCTCAGCGCGCAGCACCTTGGTGCGCAGCACGGCTTCGGAGAGCTTCAGCTGGCGGTCAAGCTCGACCGTCGCATCCGAGTTCGCGGTGAAGTTGACGACGGCGTAAATGCCTTCGGCCTTCTTCTTGATCTCGTAGGCCAGCCGGCGGCGGCCCCAGATGTCGACGTTCTCGACCGTGCCGCCATCGTTGCGGATCACGTTCAGGAACTTGTCCAAGCTGGGTGCGACGGTGCGCTCATCGATCTCGGGATCGAGGATCACCATCAGCTCATACTGGTGCGTCATTAACCCACCTCCTCTGGTCTCAGCGGCTACAGAATGTCTGCAGCAGGAGGGTTGTGACGTGTCGCCCCCGATCCGAAAGGTCCGGGCGGGCAACCTGTCGATCATAGGTCAGTTGCGCGCCGCCCACCAGCTACGAAGTTGCCGCTCGGCTTCCTCGGCCCCCAGTGGGCCGGAATCGAGCCGCGCCTCCATCAGGAACCGGTAGGCCTCGCCGACTTCGCGTCCGGGTTTCAGCCCCAGGATGCGCATGATCTCCTCGCCATCGAGGTCGGGGCGCAGCGCGGCGAGTTCCTCCTCCTCGGCGAGCGCCGCGATCCGCGCCTCGAGGTCGTCGTAGGCGTGGGCGAGGCGGTCGGCCTTGCGCTTGTTGCGCGTCGTCACATCGGCCCGCGACAGGATGTGCAGCCGCTCGAGCTGGTCGCCGGCATCCCGCACGTAGCGGCGCACCGCCGAGTCGGTCCAGGTGCCCTCGGCGTAGCCGAAGAAGCGCAGGTGCAGGCGGATGAGGTCGGCCACCGCCTCGATCGTCGATTTGTCGAAGCGCAGGGCCTTCAATCGCTTGGTGGCCAGCCGCGAGCCCAACACGTCGTGGTGGTGGAAGGTCACCCCGCCACCCGGCTCGATCGCGCGCGTCGCGGGCTTGCCGATGTCGTGCAGCAGCACGGCGAGACGCAAAACGAGGTCGGGCTCGTGCCCGCGAGACTCTTCCAGTTCGATCGCGCGGTCGAGCGCCGTCAGGCTGTGTTCGTAGACGTCTTTGTGGCGAGCGTGCTCGTCGATCTCGAGGCGGAGGGCGGGCACCTCTGGCAGCATCTGGTCGGCGAGCCCGGTGTCGACGAGCACTCGGATGCCGGCGGATGGTTCTGCGGACAGCAGGAGCTTCGCGAGCTCCTGCTGAATGCGCTCGGCCGCGACAATATCGAGCGACGCCGCCATCCGCCGGGCGGCGTCCGCGGCGTCGGCGTCGAGTTCGAAGCCCAGCTGGGCGCGGAACCGCGCGCCGCGCAGCATTCGCAGAGGGTCGTCGCCGAACGAGATCTCGGGGGCACCCGGGGTGCGCAACCGATGGTTCAGCAGATCGTCGAACCCTCCGGTGGGATCGACCAGCTTCAGCTCCGGTACCCGCAACGCCATCGCGTTCACGGTGAAGTCGCGGCGGGTCAGGTCGGCGTCGAGGCTGTCGCCGAACTGTACTTCGGGCTTGCGACTGGTGCCGTCGTACGCGTCGCTGCGATACGTGGTGATCTCACAGATGTACCCACCGAGGCGCACCCCGATGGTTCCGAACCGGCGGCCGGTGTCCCACAGCGTCTTGCCGAGCGGGGCGAGAACCGCCTCGATCTGCTCGGGGGTCGCATCCGTCGTGAAGTCGAGGTCGACGTCGTCGCCCGAGAGGGCCTTCCCCAGGAAGGCATCGCGTACCGTGCCACCGACGATCGCGAGCTCGTGGTGGGCGTTCGCGAAGAGCTGCGCGAGTTCGGCGACCGCGGGGCGCGTCGCGAGGTCGCGCAGCCGGTCCATCGCCTCCGCCACGCTGTCCATCCATCCATTCTGGTCGCTGTTCCCGCCACCCGACGCGACCTCGCGCGCCGTCGCCGCTTAAGCTCGCAGGTATGGCGGCCGCTCGGGATCGACGACGCGCCGCGCCCGTAGTCCTCCGGGCCGCGGGCATCGCCGCAGCCGCCGTCGCCGTGCTCGGTCCCGCACTCGTCGCGGGACCCTCCGCCGCCGCCCCGCGAGCGGTCGGAGATCCGATGGCGGTGACCATCGTGGTGCCGATCACGGCGTACGCCGGTGACGACGGGGTGCTCGACGCTGCCGAGCTCACGATCGCGACCTCGCCCGCCGGCAATTTGACGCGCGGGCTTGACGAAGTGCTCGCGACCTCGGCGACGATCGCGCTCGACCCGATGATTCCCGTCTCGATCCGCGTGCTGGGAACAGCGGCACCCGAGTCCGCCCTCGCCTGGCTCGACCGCCTCGAAGGGGCGCCGAACGAGGTCTTCCTGCTTGCTTACTCTGACGCCGACCTCTCGGCGCTCGTCCGCGCGGATTCCCTCGACCTCGCGCACCCGTCGGGGTTCGACTTCGTGCTCGACCCCGACGCGTTCGGCCCCGCGCAGACCGCCTCTCCTAGCCCCACTTCCTCACCGTCGGTCGAACCGACCGCGACCCCGGACCCTGACAACGACGACCCTCCTCCGCTTCCGACGACAGAGGAACTGCTCGCCTGGCCCGCCGCGATCGGCCAGATCGCGTGGCCGTCGGACGGGTCGGTGGTCGATTCGGATCTCGAGGCCTACGGCAGCGCGGGCTACGACGCGGTACTGGTGAGTTCCGCCAACGTGTCGGAGACGTCGAGCGCCTTCGCCGAACTCGGCCCCGCCCGCGCCCTGATCGCCGACTCGGCCGCATCCGACCTGTTCCAGGAGGCGAGCACCTCGATCGACGACGCCACCCGCCAGCAGGCCATCGCCCGCCTCGGCGCAGCGCTCGACGGGCTCGCGGCCGCTCATCCCGGTCGCTCGCTGGTGTTGACCCTTGACCGGGCACCGGCCTTCACGGCCTACGGACTTGACGACACCGTCGCCTCGATCACGGCGCGGAACTCGACTCGGATGATCGGACTTTCGGGCGTGCTCTCCGGCACCGCCGAGAGCGCGAGCGTCGTCGACAGCCCCCCCGCTGAGCACATCGTGGCGACCCCGGGGCTCACGGCAGCGGTGCGCGCAGAGGAAGCCTTCGCCACAATTCTGGCTGACCCTCTCGCCCTCAGCGCCGAACGACGGTTGCAACTCCTGTCGCTGCTCGCCGTGCAAGGTGTCCGGGGCGACGACTGGACGACCCGCGCCGACGCCTTCCTCGAGCGTTCGACCGAGATCCTCAATGCGGTCACCATCGTCGACACCGGTAACCTCCTCGTCACCAGCACCCAGACGTCGATTCCGATTCGCATCGCGAACGGCCTCGACGTCGCCGTCACCGTTCGGGTCTCGGCAACTCCGCTACGGCCGCTTCTGCGCATCGAAAGCCCGGTCGAGGTCACCGTCGAGCCGGGGTCGTCAAAAGCCGTGCGGCTCGATGCCGAGGCGATCACCAACGGCGAGGTGGTCGTCGAGGTCAGCCTCTCGAGCCCGTCGACGGGGGTGTCAATCGGCGAACCGCGTCGCTTCAACGCCGACCTGCAGGCGCAGTGGGAGACGGTGGGCATCATCTTCGGCGCGGTGGCGGCGGTCGTCTTCGCGGCGGGTATCGCGCGTAACGTGATCGTGCGGCGCAAGAAGGCCGCCCGAGAGCGCGACATCGACGCCCAGGAGGCCGCGTGAGCGGCACGGTGGGCCGCGCGAGCGCGGCGCTCGCCTCCGGCACGATCGTTTCCCGGCTGCTCGGATTCGTCAACGCCTCGGTGCTCGCGTACGTCATCGGCGTCCGCGGGTCGGGTCCGAACGCGTTTGCCCTCGCCAACCAGCTGCCGACCTATGTGTACGCCATCGTCGCGGGCGGTCTGCTCTCCGCGGTGCTGGTGCCGCACATCGTCAAAGCGGCGACGCAGGCCGACGGCGGGCAGTCGTTCGTGAACCGCCTGGTGACCCTCGGCGTCACGGCGTTCGTCGCGACGACCGCACTCGCGACCCTCGCCGCCCCGCTGATCGTGCGCCTCTACGCACTGGGCGGGGGCGACGACGCCCTCGCCGGCGGCGGCCTCGACCTGGCGATCGTGCTCGCCTACTGGTGTCTGCCGCAGATCCTGTTCTACGCCGTGTACGCCCTCGTCGGCGAGGTGCTCAACGCGCGCGGGATCTTCGGACCGGCCGCGTGGGCTCCCGCCCTCAACAACGTCGTGATGATCGGCGTGCTCGTACTGTTCGGCGTGCTGTACGGAGTCAGCCCCGCCCACCGTGATCCGGCGACCTGGGATGCCACGAGGATCGCGATGCTTGCAGGCGGCGCGACTCTGGGGGTGGCACTCCAGGCTCTGCTGCTCATGCTCTTCTGGCGGCGCACCGGGCTGAGGTTCCACCCGGACTTCCGCTGGCGAGGAGTCGGGCTCGGGGCTCCCGCCCGCGCGGCGGGCTGGGTCTTCGGGATGGTGCTGGTGATCCAGCTCACGAACTTCGTGCAGACGAACGTCGCCGCGACCGCGGACTCCTCCGACGCCTCGCTCGCTGTGCTTCGGGTGACCTGGCTGATCTTCATGCTGTCGCATTCGATCATCGCCATCTCGATCGCGACGCCTTACTTCACCCGGATGAGCGCCGCGGTCCGTGACAACGACATCCCGGCCGTTCGCGCCGACCTCTCGGCGTCTTTGCGCACGATCGGGATGCTGGTGGCAGCGGCCGGCGCCGCGCTTGCGGCCGCCGCGCTGCCGTTCTCCGCCTTCTTCGCCCAAGACCCGGCTGAGGCACGGGTCATCGCGATCGTGCTCCTCGGATTCCTCGTCGGTCTCGTGCCGTTCAGCACGTTGTATGTCGTGCAGCGGGCGTACTACGCGCTGGGGGATACCCGAACGCCGTTCTTGCTGCAGATCGTGCAGGCCGCCATCTTCATCGCGGGCGCCCTCGCGATGCTCGCGGCACCCTCGGCCTGGATCGCCGCCGGCATCGGGCTGGCCACGTCGGTGTCGGTCATCGTGCAAGCGATTGTCGCCGCCGTCATCCTGCGAAACCGCCTCGGCGGGGGCGGCGGGGCGATCGTGCGCCGGTTCGGGGTTTTCGCTCTGACATCGATCCCCTCAGCCGGCGCGGGGGTGGGGGTGCTCGCACTGATGGGCGGCTTCGACGAGGCCGGTTTCGCGACGGCCGGTCAGTGGCAGGGGATCGTGACGACGGCGATCGTCGGGGCCAGCGTCATCCTGGTGTTCTTCGGCGTCCTCGCCGCGACGCGCGCACCGGAGCTGCGCGGCCTGCGATCGTCGCTCAGGCGAAACGGAAAGGCCGCCGGTTCCGAAATATCGGATACCTAGGATGTGTTGCATCAGGTGGACGAGGGGCGCAGGCTCCGGAAGGCAGGATTCGCAATGCGCCAGATCGTGATCATCGGCTCAGGCCCGGCGGGGTACACCGCCGCGATCTATGCCGCGCGCGCGAACCTCAAGCCTCTCGTGATCGCGTCGAGCGTCGAGTTCGGCGGCGAGCTGATGAAGACCACCGAGGTCGAGAACTTCCCTGGCTTCCCCGACGGAATCATGGGTCCCGACCTGATGATCAAGATGCAGGCGCAGGCCGAACGCTTCGGCGCCGAGATCGTCTACGACGACGTCGTGAAGTTGGAACTCGCGGGTGAGGTCAAGAAGATCCACCTCGGCGACGGCTCGGTCGAGGAAGCACTCACCGTCATCTACGCGACCGGCTCCGAGTACCGCAAGCTCGGCCTGGAAGACGAGACGCGTCTCTCGGGGTACGGCGTCTCGTGGTGCGCCACCTGCGACGGCGCGTTCTTCAAGCAGAAGAAGGTCGCCGTGATCGGCGGCGGTGACTCCGCGCTCGAGGAGGCCACCTTCCTCACTCGCTTCGCCGACGTCGTCTACCTGGTGCATCGTCGCGACGCCCTCCGGGCATCAGCGGCGATGCAGGACCGCGCGTTCGCCGACCCGAAGATCGAAATGCTCTGGAACCAGGGGGTCGCCCACATCTACGGCGACGAGAAGGTCACCGGCATCGGCCTGGTGAGTACCGTCGACGGCACCGAGACCACCCTCGACGTGCAGGGCATGTTCGTCGCGATCGGCGCCGACCCGCGCACCCACCTCGTGCACGGGCAACTCGACCTCACCGACGTCGGCACGATCGCCGTCGACGGTCGCTCGTCGCGCACCAACCTCGCGGGGGTCTTCGCCGCGGGAGACGTCGTCGACCCGACCTACAAGCAGGCAATCACGGCGGCCGGCTCCGGAACGGTCGCGGCGCTCGACGCCGAGCACTACCTCGCCGACCTCCCCGCGGAGCTGCTCGCGCGGGCTGTCGCCGTGCCTGCGTAGGGAATCCCCGACGACCGTTCGCGGTTGTGTCTGAGAGACCTCAGGTACCCCAGAAAGAAGGAACCGCAATGTCCAGCGCCAAGGATGTGACCGACGCCTCGTTCGAGGCCGACGTCCTCAACTCCGACAAGCCGATCATGGTCGACTTCTGGGCCGAGTGGTGCGGCCCGTGTCGCGCCGTCTCGCCGATCCTCGACAAGATCGCCGAGGAGAACGCCGAGAAGCTCTCGATCGTGAAACTCAACGTCGACGACAACCCGGTGACCGCCGAGAAGTACGGCATCACCTCCATCCCGGCGATGTACGTCTTCAAGAACGGCGAGGTCGTCAAGCGTGTCATCGGCGCCAAGCCGAAGCCCGCTCTCGAGGCCGATCTGGCCGAGTTCCTGGCGTAGCCGTTCGCGAACCCGTGGCCCCTTCCCCCGCTAGGGGGAGGGGGCTTCGGCGTTTCCTTGGCTACCCTTGACGACTATGCAGACGCAGGGCAACAACATGGATCCGTGGTACGGGCTGTACGCCGCCCGTACGGCCGGCCTGTCGGCCTCCGAGGTCCGGGCCCTGTTCGCGGTCGCCAGCCGTCCCGAGGTCGTTTCGCTGGCCGGCGGGATGCCCTTCGTCTCTGCGATCCCGCAAGATCTGCTGACGGGTGCCGTCGAGCGCACGGTGCGCGACCGGGGCGCCACGGCGCTGCAGTACGGCTCCGGGCAGGGGATGCCCGCCCTCCGGGAGCAGATCCCCGAGGTGATGGCTCTCGAAGGCATCCATGCCGGTGTCGACGACATCGTCGTGACGACCGGCTCGCAGCACGCTCTTGAACTCGTGGCGAAGCTGTTCCTCGACCCGGGTGACGTCGTGCTCGCGGAAGGGCCCTCGTACGTCACCGCGATCACGGTGTTCAAGTCGTTCCAGGCCGAAGTCGTGCACTCGGCGATGGACGATCACGGGCTTCAGCCTGAGGCACTGCGCGAGACGATCATCCGCGTGCGGGCCGCCGGCAAGAAGATCAAGTTCCTCTACACGATCCCGTCGTTCCACAACCCGATGGGCGTGACCCTTCCCTGGGAGCGCCGCATGGAGATCCTCGAGATCGCCCGGCAGAACGACATCCTCGTGCTCGAGGACAACCCGTACGGCTTGCTGTACTTCGACCAGGCGCCACCGCACGCGATGCGCTCGGTGGAGGAAGACGGCGTGATCTATCTCGGCACGTTCTCGAAGACGCTCGCCCCGGGCTTCCGGGTCGGGTGGGCTGTCGCCCCCCACGCGATTCGAGAGAAACTCATCTTGGCGAACGAGGCGGCGGTGCTGTCACCGTCCT
>NZ_JANMSQ010000071.1:0-3514 GCF_031389465.1 Pseudolysinimonas sp. | reverse complement strand
AAGCGACATCTCGCCGAGCAGCACGTTGAACAGCTGCGGGCGCTCGCGGATGCCGGCAACGACGTGTTGTTCAAGATGCGCAACGACCCGCGGGTGACCCCGGTGGGACGGTTCCTGCGTCGTTACAGCCTCGACGAGCTGCCGCAGCTGTTCAACGTGCTGCTCGGCGAGATGTCGCTTATCGGGCCGCGGCCGCCGCTCGCCGCTGAGGTCGAAGAGTACGAACACCACGTGCATCGCCGGTTCCTGGTGAAGCCCGGCATCACGGGGCTCTGGCAGGTGAACGGGCGCAGCAACCTCTCCTGGGAGGAGAGCGTGCGGCTCGATCT
This sequence comes from Pseudolysinimonas sp., assembly GCF_031389465.1. Lineage (GTDB taxonomy): Bacteria > Actinomycetota > Actinomycetes > Actinomycetales > Microbacteriaceae > Pseudolysinimonas_A. Next base: position 3,185 of record NZ_JANMSQ010000071.1, on the reverse strand, counting down.
CTACTACGTCGAGAACTGGACGCTCACCGGCGACCTCGCGATTCTGTTCCGCACCGCGCAGGCGGTCGTCGGAAGAGACGGCGCGTATTGACCGTGCGTTTGCTCGCTCGTAACTCAGTACTGCCAGGCTCGGCAAAGACCAGGAGACTCACATGCGCATGACGGTGATCGGATGCGGCTACCTCGGAGCGGTGCACGCGGCGAGCATGGCCGAACTCGGCCACGACGTCGTCGGCGTCGATGTCGATGAGGCGAAGATCGCGGCGCTCGCCAATGGTCTCGCGCCGTTCTTCGAGCCGGGCCTGCCCGAGTTGCTCGATCGCGCCCTCGCGACCGGACGCCTGCGGTTCACGACCGACATCAGCGAAGCCCGCGGCAACGCCGTGCACTTCGTCGCCGTCGGTACGCCGCAGCAGCCGGGGGCGCTCGCCGCCGACTTGCGCTACGTGCACGCCGCCGTGGATGCCCTCGCCCCCGTGCTCACGCCGGGCGATCTCGTGGTGGGCAAGTCGACGGTTCCGGTCGGCACCGCCCGGGCGCTCGGCGCGCGGCTTGAGGGCACCGGCGCGCTCGTCGCGTGGAACCCCGAGTTCCTGCGCGAGGGTTTCGCGATTGAAGACACCCTGCATCCCGACCGGCTGGTCTACGGCCTGCCCGACGACGCGGCCGCGGCCGAGACCGTGCGGGCGACTCTCGACGAGGTCTACGCCGCCACGATCGCCGACGGCACCCCCGTCGTCGCCACCGATCTCGAGACAGCCGAACTCGTGAAGTCGGCCGCGAACGCGTTCCTCGCCACGAAGATCTCGTTCATCAACGCGATGGCCGAGGTGTGCGAAGCGGCGGGTGCCGACGTGACCCAGCTGGCGGATGCCATCGGTCACGATGCCCGCATCGGCCGCCGGTTCCTCAACGCCGGCCTCGGCTTCGGCGGCGGCTGTCTGCCGAAAGACATCCGGGCGTTCATGGCCCGTGCCGGGGAGCTCGGCGCCGACCAAGCCCTCACCTTCCTGCGCGAGGTCGACCAGATCAACATGCGCCGCCGGTCCCGCGCCGTCGACCTCGCCCGCGAAGCCCTCGGCGGCTCGGTGCTCGGCCGCAAGATCGCCGTGCTCGGCCTGGCGTTCAAGCCCGACTCCGACGATGTGCGCGACTCGCCCGCCCTCAACGTCGCTGCGCAGCTCTCGCTTCAGGGAGCGGCAGTGCTGTGCCACGACCCGCGCGCGATCGAGAACTCGCGTCACCGATTCCCGGAGTTGAGTTACGTCGCAACGATCGCCGAGGCCGTGCGAGACGCGGATGCCGTCATGGTGCTCACCGAATGGGACGAGTACCGCGAGCTCGAGCCAGCCGTGGTCGCGGGTCTGGTTTCGCAGCTGAACGTGATCGACGGGCGCAACTGCCTCGATTCCGCCGCGTGGCGCGCAGCGGGATGGCGCTACCGCGCCCTCGGGCGCCCGCGTGAGGCGCTCGCTCCCGCTTTCGCGTAGCCGTCGTCGCCGCTGGGGGGGAGCAGCAAATGTCGATCTCGCCGCTGCGCTGCTCGGTTGGAGTGCCGCTCTTGCGTTGTGGGGGCTGCTGACATTCGGTGGGTCCGACACGGTAACCATCCTGGGGTCAGTGCTTGTCGCCCTGGTCGGTGCAGCTCTGAACTTCGCAGTTGTCCGGAGTCGGCTCAGAGCTGTCTGATGACGACGTGGAGGTCACTTTCACAAGCCGCAAACCCTCACTTCTCGTATGCCACGCCGCGAACAGAACCGCGGTTTCACGAAGGGACGCGGGCCAATCCGATGGCGAACGCTTTCCCGTAGGCATCGCGCACAGCTGCCGTCATCGCTGACGGACTGGAAGCGACGGCGACCGCGGTCGTGCGTTGTGCCACGTGCGCGGCGTACGCCGGCTCACTGAAGAACCGGGCGATGGCGCCAGCGAGCTGGGCGGGTCGCTCGCCCGCGAGTTCGTACCCGAGCGAGCGCATGCTCGGGATGTCGCGGGAGAGCACGGGCGTGCTGAGCGTGGCTGCTTCTATCGTCGAGAGCGGGCCGCCCTCCCAGGCGGCGGAGTGTAGGTACAGCCGCGCACCCGCAACCCGCTGGGCGGCCTTGTCGGGCGGCGTCCAGCCGGTCACCTCGACGCCCGCGCGCAGGAGCTCCCGGCGGGCATCCGGATCGCCGTCCCCGATCCAGACGTACCGCCACGGCGCGTCCCGCGTCGAGGCCGCGACGGCCGCGAACAACCCCGGATCCTTCTGCGGCGAGATCCGGCCGACCATCACGACCTCGGCGGGATCAGCCGCCGGAGCCCGCGCGGCAGGTGCGGCGAACGGCGCCGGGTTGAGCGCAACGACGACGGGCACCCGGGCACTCAATCGACGACTCAGTTCCGCTTCGCGCGGGCTCACCGCGACGACGGCGCGCGTACGACGGGCCAGCAGCCACTCGATCGCGGCGAACCCCGCCCGCCTCATAGCGCCGAGGTCGCGGCGCTCCGTCGCATAGCAGTGCGGCGAGTACACGACGGCGGTGCCGGGTGGCAGCACCGCCCGCGCCGCCCCCGCGAAGCTGGAGTGCAGATGCACGATGTCGGGCCGCTCCTGCTGCACCTTGCGCACGAGCCGCACGAAGAAGCCGGCCAGGCCGCCCTCGTAGCGCTCGTGGGCGACGGGTCCCGACCAGGAGTAGGTCGATTGCCCATCTCGCGCACGGGAGTACACCGCGTGCTCGATTTCGGGCAGGTGGTCGATGTAGTTGGCGATCGCCGACTGCACGCCGCCGCCGAGTGCCTCCGTGACATGCAGCACGCGCATGACGGTCACGCCAGCTGCACGGGCTCGGGGTCGCCGACCGAGGTGACCCGCCACTGAAGACTCTCGAGAAGGTCGTCGAGGGTGATCGCGTCGGCCTCGCGCACCAGGGCGAGGCCCTCGCTCGCGACGTAGGCGGCGAGGTCATCCTGGTGGCCGTCGACGTGCTCGCCGTGGGCGGCGCGGCGGGGCACGACGATCGGGCGCTTGCCGAGTTGCAGCGCCGTGAGGATCGACCCCGTGCCGGCGTGCGAGATCACCAGGTCGGCGGCGGCGATCTCGGCGCGCAACTGCTCGTTCGGCAGGCTGACCACCGTGTCGATACCCAGGTCGGAGACATCCGATGGGCCCACCTGCCAGAGCACCGACCAGTCGGACGGGA
>NZ_JANMSQ010000066.1:0-15996 GCF_031389465.1 Pseudolysinimonas sp. | reverse complement strand
CCGCGTGGCGGTGATGTACCACGGCGAGATCGTGGAAACCGGAGACGGCGACCAGGTGACGGCGCGACCCGAGCATCCCTATACCCAGCGGCTGTTCCTGGCGGCACCGGTGCCCGACCCAGACCGTCAGGAACAGCGGCGGGCCGACCGGCAGCGATTGCTGCAGATTCAGGCCGACACCGACCAGCAGTCGGGTGCCGCATGACCTACCCCCCGGGATTCGCGTGGGGCGTCGCGACCGCGGCGTACCAGATCGAAGGAGCGGTCGCCGAGGGCGGTCGTGGACCCAGCATCTGGGACACCTTCGTGCGGCAGCCGGGCGCGGTCTTCCACGGCGAGAACGGCGACGTGGCCTGCGATCACTATCACCGCTGGGAGGCGGACCTCGACTTGATGGCCGAGCTCGGCATCCCCGCCTACCGGCTCTCGCTCTCCTGGGCTCGGCTGCAACCGACCGGCTCCGGCCCACTCAACCCGGAGGGGGTCGCGTTCTACCGCGCTCTGCTCGAAGGCTGCCACGCCCGCGGCATCACGCCCTACGTGACGCTGTACCACTGGGATCTGCCCCAGGCACTGCACGAACTCGGCGGCTGGCCGGCGCGCAGTACCGCCGAGCGCTTCGGCGAGTACTCGGCCCTCGTCGCCGATCAGCTCGGAGACCTCGCCGAACACTGGATAACGATCAACGAGCCGATCTGCGCGTCGTTCCTCTCCTACCACTGGGGGATGCAGGCACCCGGTCACACCGACGAGGGCGAGGCGGTGCGCGCCGCTCACCACTTGTTGCTCGCCCACGGCCTCGCGCTCACGGCCTTCCGCGAGCGGTTGCCGACGGCGAAGGTTGGGATCACCAACCTGATCAGCCATTTGAACCCGGCGACCGGCTCCCCCGAGGACGCGGCCGCCACCCGGATCGCCGACATCCGGTTCAATCGCACCTTCCTCGAACCGGTCTACCGCGGCCGCTACGGCGAGGATGTCGCCGAGGTATTCGGCCACCTCGGCCTCACCGCCGGCGAGACGATCGATGGACTGGTGCGCCCCGGAGACCTGGCGCTGATCGGCGCCCCGACCGACTTCGCCGGGGTGAACCATTACACGAACACCCTGATCGCCGCCGACCCAGAGGGATTCGGCGGCTTTCGGATGATCCAGGTCGATCCCACGCCAACGAATTTCGATTGGTCGGATACGCCGTCGGCGCTCCGGGATGTCCTCGTGCGCATCCATCGCGACTTCACCCCCTTGCCGCTCTACGTCACCGAGAACGGCGCCACCTTCACCGACTACCCGACACCTGACGATGCCGTTCACGACCCCGAGCGCATTGCGTACCTCGAGGGCTACACGGCCGCCGTCGGCGAGGCGATCGACCACGGCGTACCCGTGAGCGGGTACTTCGCTTGGTCGTTCCTCGACAACTTCGAGTGGTCGTGGGGCTTCTCGCAACGCTTCGGCATCGTCTATGTCGACTTCGCGACCCAGCGGCGCATCCCGAAGGACAGCGCCTACTGGTACCGCACGTTCATCAGCGGCACAACCGGAAGGACCCCATGAGCACCTCGGACGATCGACTGATCGACCTGCTCGCCCAGCTTTCCCTCGAGGACAAGGTCCGCCTCGTCTCGGGAGAGGACTTCTGGACGACGACCCCGCTGCCGCAGATCGGCTTACGCGCGATGGTGCTGTCGGACGGACCGTCGGGGGTTCGCGGTCCGGTGTGGGACGAGCGGCAGCCGTCGCTGAACCTGCCGTCGGCGACGGCGCTCGCCGCATCGTGGGACCCCGAGCTGGCCTCCCGGTATGGCGCCGTCGCCGCGTCTGAGGCGCTGCGGAAGGGCGTGGATGTCGTGCTCGGTCCGACCATCAACCTGCAGCGGTCGCCGCTCGGCGGTCGACACTTCGAGGCGTTCAGCGAAGACCCCGAGCTCACTGCCGCACTGGCGGAGGCGTACGTCCGCGGGATGCAGGCGTTGGGCATCGCCGCGACGCCGAAGCACTACGTCGCGAACGACTCGGAGACCGACCGCTTCACCGTCGACGTTCGCGTCGATGAGCGCACGCTGCGGGAGCTGTACCTGCTGCCGTTCGAGCGGACGGTCGATGCGGGCGCATGGGCGATCATGAGTGCCTACAACTCGGTGAACGGCCCCACGATGACCGAGAACCCGCTGCTCGCCGACCCGCTCGAGAGCGAGTGGGGCTTCGACGGCGTGGTCGTCAGCGACTGGACCGCGGTGCGCAGCGTCGCCTCCGCGACGGCGGCACAAGATCTGGCGATGCCCGGCCCGGCCCCGGCCTGGAGCGACGCGCTGATCGCCGCAGTGCGGGACGGCCGGGTCGCAGAGGCGGCGATCGACCGCAAGGTGCTGCGGCTACTGCGGCTCGCCGATCGGGTCGGCGCGTTGGAGGGTTCCGCCCCAGCCCGCATCGCAGCCGCATTCGACGGACAGGCTTTCGCCGAGGAGGCGGCGATCGCGGGCACCGTCATGGTGCGCAACGACGGCGAGCTCCCGTGGCACCGGGATGCCATTCGTCGCATCGCGGTCATCGGTCACAACGCGCGCGTCGCTCGCACCCAGGGTGGCGGGAGCGCTACCGTCATACCGGAGCACGTTCGGTCGCCGCTCGACGGCATCCGTGCCGCACTGCCCGGCGCCGAGGTGGTCTTCGAGACCGGCGCGGTCGTGCAAGAAGGCGTCGCCGAGTTGCCCCTCGAGCAGCTCACCAACCCGGTGACCGGCGAGCACGGCGTCGTCGTGAGCTTCCACGACTCCGACGGTCGCGAGCTGTTCCGCGAACACCGTCGGTCGACGGCACTGGTCTGGTTCGGCGGAGATGCCCCGATCGCGGAATCTCGCAAGGTCGTGCTGCACACCTTCTATACCCCGGAAGCGGATGAGGAGCTGCGCCTGGGGTTCGCGACCTCGAACCCTGGACGCGTCTTCGTCGATGGGGAACTTCTCGTCGAGGGCACCCCGGTGATCGAGGGCACCGACCTCGGGGCCGCGTTCCTCTCGCCACCGTCGATCACAGCCCCGCTCTCGGCGCGCCGCGGCGTTCGTCGTGAGCTCCGCGCCGAGTTCGACCTGCTGCCGACCGGCACCGGCCTCGACGGCGCTCTCTCCCTGACGGTCGGGATGACGCCGCCCGACGTCGACCCGGATGCGCTAATCGCCCGCGCAGTTGAGGTGGCGGCGTCGGCCGATGTCGCCCTCGTCGTCGTCGGCACCAACTCGCGCGTCGAGTCCGAAGGCTATGACCGGTCCGACCTCGACCTGCCCGGCCGCCAGGACGACTTGGTGCGGGCGGTCGCCGCAGCGAACCCGCACACGGTCGTCGTGGTCAATGCCGGTTCTCCTGTGCTCTTGCCATGGCGTGACGAGGTGGCCGCCGTCCTGGTGGGCTTCTTCGGCGGGCAGGAGTTCGGCACGGCCATCGCCGACGTGGTGTTCGGCGACGCCGAGCCAGGCGGTCGGCTGCCGACGTCATGGCCGGCCGACCTCGCCGATGTCCCCGTGCTCGACGTCACCCCGGTGAACGGCGCGCTCGAGTATTCCGAGGGCATCCACATCGGCTATCGCGCCTGGCTGCGCGCCGGAACCCGGCCCGCGTTTCCCTTCGGATTCGGCCTCGGCTACACGACCTGGGACTGGCGCAGCATCGAAGCGACGGCGGGCGACGACGGATCGGTCACCGTGCACGTCGAGCTCGCGAACACGGGTGATCGGTCGGGGAAGCACGTCGTTCAGGTCTACGCCGACCGCGCCGACAGTGCGATCGAGCGGCCGGAGCGCTGGCTGGTCGGTTTCGCCGTCGTTCGTGCTGCGGCCGGCGAACAGCTCGCCGTAGAGGTCACTGTGCCCCGCCGGCGGTTCGCGCATTGGAGCGACGACGGCTGGGCGGTGGAGCCGGGTTCCTTCCGGCTGCGCGTCGGATCGGACGTGACGACGCTGCCTCTCGCCGTGCAGATCGAGGTCCCGGCTGAGGTCGTCGCATGAGCCTGCCGAATCCCCTCCTCTCCGGGTTCCACCCGGACCCGAGCGTCCTGCGCGTGGGCGACGACTTCTACCTGGCGACCTCGACCTTCGAGTACCTCCCCGGCATCCCGATCTTTCACTCGCGTGACTTCGTGACCTGGACCCAGATCGGCAACGTCGTGACCCGTCTCGGGCAGCTCGACGTTGAGCGGGTGCCCACCGCGGGGGGAGCGTGGGCGCCGACGCTTCGACATCGCGACGGGGTGTTCCACCTCGTCGTCACCGACGCCTTCGGTCGCGGCACGCTCCACTTCTCCGCGAGTGACCCGGCGGGCCCGTGGAGCGCCGGCACGGTGCTCCACGGGATCGACGGCATCGATCCCGACCTCGCGTGGGACGAAGACGGCACCGCATACCTGACGTTCTCCGGCCTGGGCGTGAACCCGGTGCTGCCGACATTCATGCAGCATCGCGGTCTGCTCCAGGCTCGAGTCGACCTCTCGGCCGGTCGCGCGCTTGAGGAGCCGCGGAGCATCTGGTCGGGCGGCGGCGGGCAGTTCCCCGAGGCTCCGCACCTCTATCGCATCGGGGAGTGGTGGTACCTGGTGATCGCGGAGGGCGGCACCGAGCGCGGGCACAGCGTGAGCGTCGCCCGGGCGACAACGCCGGAGGGTCCGTTCGAGACCGCACCCGGAAACCCGCTGCTCACGGCGCGCGGCACGAATCGCCCCGTACAGAACACCGGCCACGGCGATCTGGTCCTCGGGCCGAACAACGAGTGGCTGCTCGTGCTGCTCGGGGTTCGCCCACGGAGCATGACGCGCGCGTTCTCGGCGCTCGGCCGGGAGACGTTCGTCTCCCGGGTGACCTGGGGTGACGACGGGTGGCCGGCGTTCGAGCCGGTGCCGCTGGCACCCCGGCCGGGCGGCGTCGCCTGGCGCGAAGAGTTCGACGCCGATCTGGGGCCGGAGTGGATGGCGGTACGACGCTTCCCGTCGGCGATCGCCTCGGCCGGGGGCGGCTCCCTCGTCGTGCGTGCTGACGGCGCGACGCTCGACGACCTGGCCCCGGCCTTTCTCGGACGTCGACAGCAGCATCAGACGGCGCGCATCCGGATTGCGATCGACGTCTCCCGCGGCATCGGGGGGCTCGCACTGCGCTACGACGAACGGTTCCACTACTCGGTCGTCGCGGGCGGTGGTCGCGTGGTCGCGCGGGGACGAATTCCTGATTTCGAGAGTCGTGCGGAGCAGGCAATCGACGGCGATCGGGTCGAACTCGAGATCGCGAGCCGACGCCCGGAGGGCGATCCCTTCGAGGCGAGGACCTCCGATGTCGTCGAGCTCGCGGTGGTCGCCGGTGGCGAGCGGACGGTGCTCGCGACCCTCGACGGCCGGTATCTCTCGTCGGAGACCACCGAGTCGTTCGCCGGACGGGTCATCGGTGTTGTCGCTCTTGAGGGTGAGGTGTCGGTGGACTGGTTCGACTACGCCGGTTCCGATGAATGACGCCACCGTCGGGCGTCTCCGGGCGGAACATCGTCTTCCAGCCGGAAGTCGTGGTGCGGCCTCGACCACTGAGTGAGTGCTCGCCCCCCGTCTCCCATCGAAACACCGCCGCAACATCCCGGCCCTAGGCTCGCAGCATGGCGGACCTGTTCGACGGCTACGGCGCTGCCGCCACCCGGCGGCGCGGTGCTCCGCCGTGGGACGAGATGTTCTCCGACATCGCCGCCGCCGGGCCGGACAACGCCCGCGACGCGTACCGCGACATCCACACGGCCCTCTCGCGGATGACTCAGCCCGAGCTGCGCGGACGCACCGAGGCGCTCGCCTCGTCGTATCTCGCGCAGGGTGTCACCTTCGACTTCGCCGGCGAGGAGCGACCGTTCCCGCTCGACGCGGTGCCGCGGGTGATCCCGCAGGCCGAATGGGTCACGGTCGAGGCGGGGGTCAAGCAGCGAGTGATCGCGCTCGAACGGTTCCTTGCCGACGTCTATGGCGAGCAGCGTGCCGTCAAAGACGGCGTCATCCCGGCGAGGCTGATCTCGTCGAGCGAACACTTCCACCGCGAAGCCGCGGGCATCGTGTCGGCCAACAACGTGCGCATCCAGGTGTCGGGCATCGACCTCATCCGCGACGAACTCGGCGACTGGCGGGTGCTCGAAGACAACGTGCGGGTGCCGTCCGGGGTCTCGTACGTCATCTCGAACCGCCGGGTAATGGCGCAGACCCTGCCCGAACTGTTCATGTCGATGCGGGTACGCCCGGTCGGCGACTACCCGCACCGGTTGCTCGGAGCGCTGCGCGCCGCAGCGCCCGAAGGGGTCGAAGACCCGGTCGTCGTCGTCCTCACCCCGGGCGTCTACAACTCCGCGTACTTCGAACACACCCTCCTCGCGCGACTGATGGGCGTGGAACTCGTCGAGGGGCGCGACCTGTTCTGCTCGGGTGGACGGGTGTGGATGCGCACCACCGCCGGTCCGACGCGCGTCGACGTGATCTACCGCCGGGTCGATGACGAGTTTCTCGACCCACTGCAGTTCCGGGCGGACTCGATGCTCGGCTCGCCCGGGCTCATGCTCGCCGCACGGCTCGGCAACGTGACCATCGCGAACGCGATCGGCAACGGCGTCGCCGACGACAAACTCATCTACACCTACATGCCCGACCTGATGCGCTACTACCTCGGTGAAGACCCGATCATTCCGAACGTCGACACCTGGCGGCTCGAAGATCCGGGTTCGCTCGAGGAGGTGCTCGACCGCCTCGACGAGCTCGTCGTCAAGCCCGTGGCCGGTTCGGGCGGCAAGGGCCTCGTCGTCGGTCCGGACGCGACGAAGCACGAGCTCGACGAGCTGCGCGTGCAACTGCGCGCCGACCCGCGTGGCTGGATCGCGCAGCCGGTCGTGCAGCTCTCGACCATCCCGACTCTCGTCGAGGACGGGTTGCGGCCCCGGCACGCCGACCTGCGACCGTTCGCGGTCAACGACGGCACCGACGTCTGGGTGCTGCCCGGCGGTCTTACCCGGGTGGCGCTGCCGGAAGGGCAACTCGTCGTCAACTCGTCGCAGGGCGGCGGCTCGAAAGACACCTGGGTGGTCGGGCTTGACCCGCTGCGCACCCTCGAACACGACATCTCGGGACTCGTCGCCGATCAGGCCGCCGTGACGACGACATCCATTCCCGTCATCACCACCGAGACGAACCTGCCCGGCCACCACCCGGCCGACGCCCCGCGCCGAGACCAGCAGCAGCAGCAGCAGCAACTTCTCGCGCGCTTAGATCCATCCAAGCGCGCTCGGACCCCCGTCGAATCGGGTCCAACCACGCACGGCTGGAGCCAAGCGGAAAGAGCGCGCGGATGCTGAGCCGCATCGCCGAGAGCCTCTTCTGGATCGGCCGGTACATCGAGCGCAGCGACGGCACCGCGCGCATCCTCGACGTGCACCTGCAGCTGTTGCTCGAAGACCCCTGGGTCGAAGAGAACCTCGCCTGCCGCTCACTGCTGTCGGTGATGGGCACCGAAGTGGATGCCGAAGCCGACATCTCGCGCAGCGACGTGCTGACGATCCTTGCGGTCGACCGCAACCAGCCGGCATCCATCGCCTACTCGTTGAACGCCGCCCGCGAAAACGCTCGCCGCGCACGTGAGGTCGTCAACACCGAGCTGTGGGAGGTGCTCAACACCACCCGAGCCCGGATGCCGCGCAAGGTCGCCAGCGACAAGGTGCACGAGTTCTTCACCTGGGTGCGCGAACGGGCGGCGCTCGCCGTGGGCATCGTCGAGTCGGCAACCAACCGCGACGAGGCGTACCGGTTCTTCACCCTCGGCCGCAGCCTCGAGCGCGCCGACATGACCGCGCGTCTGCTGGCGACCCGCAGCCTCACCGAGGCGTCGGGGCCGTCGTGGACGACGATCCTGCGCAGCGTCGGGGCGTACGAGGCGTATCTGCGGACCTACCGCGGCGTGCCGAGCGCGCAGAAGGCCGCAGAATTCCTGTTGCTCGACCGGCTGTTCCCGCGCAGCATCCTCTACTCGGTGACGCGCGCCGAACAGCAGTTGCGTGAGATCGAACCCCGCGCCGACCGGTTCGGCGTAAGCGACCACGCGCAGCGCCTGCTCGGCCAGATCCGCAGCGAACTTGAATACCGGCCCGTCGTCGACCTCATCGCCGACCTGCCGACCCACATGGATGCCGTACAGAAGACGACGACATCGGTGAGCGAGGCGATCCGCCAGCGCTACTTCCCGACAAACGACGTCGCCGCGTGGGTCGGGGAAAACACGTGAAACGGCTGCGGATCCGGCACGAGACCGGCTTCCACTACGACGGCGAGGTGACGGCGTCGTACAACGAGGCGCGCATGCTGCCGGTGAGCGCCGACGGGCAGCTCGTTCTCTACTCGAACCTCGAGATTCTGCCGATCTCGAGCCACCACTCCTACGTCGACTATTGGGGCACCCGGGTGTCGTCGTTCGAGATCTTGACGCCGCACTCCGAGCTCTCGCTCACCGCGACCAGTCTCGTGGAGGTGCGCGATCGCGATCATCCGGAGCACGGTCTCGAGTGGACGTCCCTCGCCGACGAGATCGAAACGGCGACCGAGTACGTCGAACAGCTCGGCCAGACCAACCGCACGCGTCCGCCGGCCGAGGTCGTCGCGCTTGCTCGTGACATCGTCGCGACGGCCGAGTCGCCGTGCGACGCCGCGCTCGAGATCTGTCAGGCGATCGGCAATCACATCGAGTACGTGTCGGGGGCCACGAGCGTCTACACGACGGCAGCGGAGGCGTGGGAGCACCGGAAGGGCGTCTGCCAAGACATCACCCACCTCGCCCTCGGCGCGCTGCGCGCGGTCGGCATCCCCGCCCGTTACGTGAGCGGTTACCTGCACCCGCAGCCGGATGCCGCGATCGGCGTGACCGTCGCGGGCGAGTCGCACGCCTGGGTCGAGTGGTTCTGCGGGGCGTGGAAGGGCTACGACCCGACCAACCTCATCGACATCGGCGACCGGCACGTGACCGTCGGCCGCGGCCGGGACTACGGGGATGTCGCGCCTCTCCGCGGCGTCTACGCCGGGCCCTATGGCAGCCGGCTGTTCGTGACCGTCGAGATCACGCGCGAGTCATAGCGGCGTCGTTCTACGATGTAGCAGCGAGGAGGCGGCGATGCCCAGATTCACGGCGGCACGTGGGGACTACACGTTCGAGGACGCCGAAGGCGTCACCATCCACTACTACGTCTGGCGCGCGGCCAACCCGAAAGCGGTCGTGCAGATCGTGCACGGGCTCGGCGAGTACTCGACGCGGTACGAAGAGCCGGCCCAAGCCCTCGTCGCGGCGGGGTACACGGTCTACGCCGGCGACCTGCGCGGGCACGGGCAGACCGGTCTCGAACAGTGGGCTCACGACCTGACCAAGCTCGGGCGGCTCGGCCCGGGCGGGGTGCGCGCGACGATCGCCGGCATCCGACAGCTCTCCGGCATCGCGCACGCCGAACACGCGAAACTTCCGCTCGTGCTGCTGGGTCACAGCCTGGGCTCGATCTTCGCGCAGATGATGCTCAACGACGACGCCTCGCTCTATACGGCCGCGGTGCTCTCGGCTACCCCATATCGCACGCTGCGGCACATGAACGGCGGTGACCTGGCGAAGCGTCACCGCCTGCCGGGAGGCACCGGCACCGAATGGTTGAGCCGCGACCCCGACGTCTGGACACGCTTCGCCACCGACCCCCTCACGTTCGACGCGAAGGCCGCGAAACTGTTCGGGGTTGTCGATGGGATGCGACTCCTCGGCCGCCCGGTGAAGCTCAACCGCGACCTGCCGCTGCTCATTCTGATCGGCAGCGAAGACCCCCTCGGCGGACCGAAGAGTGTCGAACTGCTCGCGAAGGCCTATCGGGGTCGTGGGGGACTCTCGGATGTCGAGCTGAAGATCTACGACGAAGGTCGGCACGAGATGTTCAACGAGATCAACCGCGAAGAGGTCTACGCCGACCTCGTCGCCTGGCTCGACACCAAGCTGGCCGTAGCCGCCAGAAGTTAGGCTGGCCTTCGCTCGCGCTTCCGACCCGACGCGCGAGCAGGAGGACCACATGCACGGCGAGTTCAAGGTGCCCGGCGGCAAGCTCGTCGTTGTCGACCTCGCTGTTGCCGATGGTCGCCTCGCCGATGTGCGGGTGTCGGGCGACTTCTTCCTCGAGCCCGACGACGCCTTGCCGGCGATCGACGCAGCGCTCACCGGTCTCCCGGTCACGAGCGGTGCCACGGACATCGCCGCGGCGGTAACTGCTGCGCTTCCCGAGGGCGCCTCGCTGCTCGGGTTTTCGGCCGACTCCGTCGCCACTGCGGTGCGCCGCGCTCTCAAGCGCGCCACCCAGTGGAGCGACTATGCGTGGGAGCTGGTGCATCCCGGACCACTCGATCCGCTCATGCACCTCGCGCTCGATCAGGTGCTCGCCGAGGAGGTCGGCGACGGTCGCCGCAACCCGACCCTGCGCATCTGGGAGTGGGACCAGCCCGCGGTCGTGATCGGCTCCTTCCAGTCGGTGAAGAACGAGGTCGACCCCGAGAACGCGGCGAAGTACGGCTTCCGGGTCGTGCGACGTATCTCCGGTGGTGGCGCGATGTTCATGGATGCCGGCGCCATCATCACCTACTCGATCTATGCACCGATCGACCTCGTGCAGGGCATGTCGTTCGCCGACTCCTACGCCTTCTTCGACGAGTGGGCGGTGTTGGCGCTGCGGAGCCTCGGCATCGACGCCAGCTACGTGCCGCTCAACGACATCGCCTCCCCCAGCGGCAAGATCGGCGGTGCCGCGCAGAAGCGGCTCGGCAACGGCGGGGTGCTGCACCACGTGACGATGGCCTACGACATGGACGGCAACCGCATGAGCGAGGTGTTGCGCATCGGCCGCGAGAAGCTCAGCGACAAGGGCACGAAGTCGGCGAACAAGCGAGTCGACCCGTTACGCAGCCAGACCGGGATGTCGCGTGAGCAGATCATCGAGCGGATGATCGAAACGTTCCGCGACCTTCACGGGCTCACCGAGGGGTCGCTCACCGACGCAGAGCTGGCATCCGCGGCCGAACTGGTCGAGACGAAGTTCGGCACCGATGCGTGGCTGTATCGGGTCCCATGAAGCGCGTGATCGTCGGCGCCTCGCTCGGCGCCCTGCTCCTGGGCGGCATCCTGGCGTCGGCGTTGCTCGGGCAGTTCCCGGTGACGCCGGCGGAAGTGGTCGGGTCGCTGCTGCGCGCGGCCGGAGTCCCGAATGGCTGGGCGCCTGGCGATCCGATCACCGAGTCGACACTTTGGATCATCCGGTTCCCGCGCATCATGATGGCGATCCTGGTGGGGGCGGCGCTGGCGACGGCGGGGGCCGTTATGCAGGCGATCTTCGGCAACCCGCTCGCCGAACCCGGGGTCGTTGGCGTCTCGTCGGGGGCCGCGCTCGGCGCGGCGACGGCGATCGTGCTGGGCGTCGCCGTGCTCGGCGACTACGCGATCGCGGTGTTCGCGTTCGTGGGCGGGCTGGTGGCGACCCTGCTCGTCTATCTGGTCTCGCGGGCGAACGGCCGCACCGAGGTCGTGACGCTGCTGCTCACCGGAATTGCCGTCAATGCTTTCGCGGGGGCTGGGCTCGCCTTCGTGCTCTTCGTCGCCGACACGGGCAGCCGCGAGCAGATCATCTTCTGGCAGCTCGGCGAGCTCAATGGTTCGCTGTGGAGCGAAGTCGCGGTCGTCGCGGTCGTTTCGGTGGTCGGGGTGATCGCCGCCATCCTGTTGGCTCGTCGCTACGATCTGCTCGCGCTCGGTGAACGCAGCGCGCGGCACCTCGGTCTCGACGTAGAACGGCTGCGCATCGTCTCAATCGTTCTGGTCGCCCTGCTCACCGGCGTCGCGGTCGCGTTCGTCGGAATCATCGCGTTCGTCGGCCTCGTTGTGCCGCACATCATGCGCATGCTGCTCGGCCCGCGCCATCGGGGCCTCGTCGTCGCGTCCGCGTTCGGCGGAGCGGTGCTGATCCTCGCCGCCGACTTGCTCGCGCGCACCATCGTTCCCGGGGCGGGACTCCCCATCGGGATGCTGACCTCCCTCGTCGGCGGACCGTTCTTCTTCTTCCTCCTCTGGCGGCAGCGTCGCCGGTCGGGGGGTTGGGCGTGAGCGGCCCGGCGATCCGCGCCGAGGGTGTGACGGTCGCCCTCGATGGTCGAACGGTGCTCGACGAGATCTCGCTCGACGTCATTCGTGGCGAGGTGCTTGCCCTCGTCGGGCCGAACGGCGCCGGTAAGTCGACGCTGCTGTCGGTGCTGAGCGGCGAACGGGCCCCCGCGGAAGGCACCGTGACGATCGACGACCGCGACATCCGCTCGTTGTCGCATCTCGAGCTTGCCCGCCGACGGTCGGTGCTCACGCAAGACAACTCGCTGAGCTTCCCGTTCCGCGTGATTGACGTCATCACCATGGGTCGGGCGCCGTGGACCCGCACCGACGAGATCGCCCACGACTCGGCAGCGATCTCCTCGGCCGCATCCCGGGCCGATGTCACGCACCTCGCGGGCCGACGGTTCACCGAACTGTCGGGAGGCGAGCGTGCGCGCGTGTCGCTCGCGCGAGTGCTCGCGCAGGACACCCCGATCGTCTTCCTCGACGAGCCGACCGCCGCGCTCGACCTGCGGCACCAAGAGGATGTGCTGCGCATCGCCCGCGACCTCGCGCTCGCCGGGCGTGCCGTGGTCGTCGTGGTGCACGACTTGTCGCTCGCCGGAGCGGTCGCCGACCGGGTGGCGCTACTGTCGGGCGGGCGCTTGGTCGACGTGGGTGCTCCGGCGTCGGTGTTGACGGCTGACGCGATCTCGGCCGTCTATGGGCTCGCCGTGCGGGTGGTCGACATCGACGGCAGGCCGCTCATCGTTCCGCAGCGCTGACCGGGAGCTGGCCGCCCACCAGCGCTCGACAACTTTCAGCGCTGCCCGCGTATCCTGTGCCGGTGGACTGGATCTGGTGGGTCGTCGTGCCGGTGGCGATCGTCGTCGTGTGCGTCGTCGGGCAGATCTTAGGCTTCATGGACTTCTCGACGAAGGGGAAGGATGGGATGCGTTCGGCGGGCAACATCATGGGCCCGATCGACGGCCTGTTCGCTCCGAGCCGCCAGGAGGCGCTGCAGGAGCAGGAGCGCCAAACCGAGCTTCCGGCGCCCGCCCCCGCACCGGGCGACCCGCTCCTCGACCTCGACAAAGGCATCGCCCGTATCGACGTATCTGAGAAGAAGTAGTTCGGGGAAGGGGCGGAGCTCTCCCTCGAGCGCCCGACTCAGTGCTTTCGTCGGAGGGGGCTCTTGCTGACGAGTTCGATGGGTTTGTGGATGCCGGGTCTTCTTGGTGGTGGGTGCATGAGCCACTTTCCGCCCGGTCGGTCGGGTGGTCGGATTGTCCAGCCGGTGTTGTGGGTGAGCATGTGGTGGAAGCGGCAGAGGAGGACACCGTTGGCTATGTCGGTTGGTCCGCCGTGTTCCCATTCGGTGGCGTGGTGGGCTTCGCACCATGAGGGGGGTCGGTCGCAGTCGGGGTGGGCGCAGCCTCCCCAGATGGCGGCGAGGGCGATGCGTTGGCGGGGGGTGAAGAGTCGTTGGGTGTGTCCGACGTCGAGGGCGCCGTCGGGGTGGAAGACGATGGGAACGTAGCCGTCGGTGCAGGCGAGCCGTTCGACGGTGGCGATGGATATGGCGACGGTTTGCCCTTCGAGGTGGCCGGCTCCTTCACGTTGTTTCAGGTCGCGGGTGTCTACGTGGACGCGTACGGCGGGTTTACGCACCCCGAACATCCGGCCGGGGTCGGCGGCGGCGGCGATGCGCACCATCTCCACGAGCGCGTCGTGGGCGAGTTGTTCGGTGCTGCGGGGATCCTTCTGGATCGCCTCAGCCCGGGCCCGTTCGAGGTCATCGACGAAGCGGGGTCCGTTGCGGCGGGGCGCGGTGACGCAGTCGAGCGCGTCGACGATGAGCGCCGCAGCCTCCGGGTCGAACAGCACGAACATCTGGGTCATGCCATCGCGTCGCTGAGAGATTCGCAGAGTACGCATCTCGTGCAGCGCCTGTTCCCGGTCGGCGATGCCCGCGGCATCCAGCTGGTCGCGCATTTCTCGTGCGAGGCGGGCGACCTTCTCCGGTGTCAGGGTGCCGGCTTCCGCGACGAGGGTCTGAGCGGCGTCGAGCAGATCATCGGCACCCAGCGACGGTGTGGGTTCGCCGAGCCCGGTGACGATCGCGGCCGCGGCACCCACCGACACCTCCCCCGAAGTCACGCCGGCGGCGACATCCGTCAACCACACCGGAGGGGCATCCATCAGCCGACCCACGGTGACCAGGTCGCGGGCATCCCGCGCCGACTTTCCCGTCAGCTGCGACACAAGCCCTTCCGGCCCACGCGCCCCCGTACTCGCAGCCAAACCCTCATACCCGGCATCTCGAGACGACCGCCGGTCGATCTCACCCGCGAACGCGGCAACCACCGAATCGGCGTGCCGCAGATGCCCCGCCCAGTGCCGCATCCCCTCCATCAACTCCAGATGCGACGCACGCGCCAACCCGGAGAGGTCGATGACCTCAATCTCAGGCACGGCAGGCAGGCTCACGCCGATCTCCCCAGTTCGTAGTTCGTCATTCAGAACGAGATGCTCGGCACGAGCAAACTCACTCTATCGCACATAACTACGAATTGCAACCCCTGATTGCCGAACGCATTAGAACGCAATTCCGCGTTCGCTTCCACGCGGTTTCGATACGCGTCGCCCTGAGGGGCGGCGCTACTCAACCCACGAAGGGGTCAGGGGGTCGACGTCGAAGCAGGCGTGGGCTCCGGTGTGACAGGCGGGACCGACCTGGTGCACGGTCACCAGCAGGGTGTCTCCGTCGCAGTCGAGGGCAGCGCCCCGCACGTGCTGCACGTTGCCACTCGTGTCGCCTTTGCGCCAGTACTCCTGCCGACTGCGCGACCAGAAGGTCACCCGGCCCTCGGTCAGCGTGCGGCGCAGCGCCTCGGCATTCATGTAGCCGAGCATGAGCACCTGCTTGGTCGACTCCTCCTGGATGATCGCCGGCAACAGCCCGTGACCGTCGAACTTGACCCGGCTCAGCACGTCGTCGCTCATCGCACCGCAATCCCTTCCGCCCGCAAGGCGTCTTTCACGTCGCCAACCGTGAGCTCTCCGCTGTGGAAGACGGATGCCGCCAGCACAGCGTCGGCACCCGCGAAGACGGCCGGGGCGAAGTCGCCGACCGCACCGGCTCCCCCACTGGCGATCACCGGAACGGTGCTCAACTCGCGGATGAGCGACACCAGCTCGAGATCGAAGCCCCGCTTGGTACCGTCGGCGTCGATCGAGTTGACGAGCAACTCCCCCGCGCCTCGCTCGATCGTTTCGCGGGCCCAGGCCAGCGCATCGATGTCGGTCTCGGTACGACCGCCGTGGGTCGTCACGACGAAGCCACTTGCCGTGCGCGGACTGCGCTTGACGTCGAGCGAGAGCACCAGCACCTGAGCGCCAAAACGGTCGGCGATCTCTCCCACGAGCTCAGGCCGGGCGATCGCTGCGCTGTTCACGCCCACCTTGTCGGCTCCGCTCGCGAGCAGCCGGGCGACATCGTCCGAGGTGCGGACGCCGCCACCGACCGTGAGCGGGATGAAGACCTGTTCGGCGGTCGCCGTGACCGTCTCGTACATCGTCGCGCGGTCTTCGACCGTCGCCGTCACATCGAGGAACGTCACCTCGTCGGCGCCCTGCTCGTAGTACCGACGCGCGAGCTCGACCGGATCTCCCGCATCGCGGAGTCCGAGGAAGTTCACGCCCTTGACGACGCGCCCGCCGGACACGTCGAGACACGGGATCACCCGAGTGGCCACGGTCATTGTCGCTCCCATCAGTAGCTCCGGCCCTAGATGCGAGCGGCGTGGATCGAGCTGACCAGAATGGCGCGAGCGCCGAGCTCGTACAGCTCGTCCATCAC
>NZ_JANMSQ010000050.1:0-3994 GCF_031389465.1 Pseudolysinimonas sp. | reverse complement strand
CGCTAACGTGGTCTCGATGCCCTCCCCGAACCTCACTACCGAGGTCGACGCGGAGATCACCGCCGCCCGCCCGGGGGTTGCGCTCGAGTCGACGATCATCTCCCACGGACAGCCCCGGCCCCGGAATCACGAGGCAGCGCTCGAGTTCGAGCAGATCCTGCGCGAGCGCGATGTCGTGCCCGCAACGATCGCCGTGCTCGACGGCGTGCCGCACATCGGACTCGATGCCGACGGCGTGCGGCGCATCGCCGAAGAAGACCTGGCGAAGGCGAGCGTGCGGGACCTTCCGGTTCTCGCCGCCCTCGGCCGTTCCGGCGCGACAACGGTTGCGGCCACCGCGCGTCTCGCCGCACTCGCCGGCATCCGCGTGTTCGCGACCGGAGGCCTCGGCGGGGTGCACCGGGGGGCGTCGTCGACGTTCGACGAGTCGGCTGACCTTCCGACGCTCGCCGAGAACGCGGTCACCGTCGTGAGCGCCGGGGTGAAAAGCGTGCTCGACATCGCCGCGACCCTCGAGCGGCTCGAGACCCTCAGCATCCCGGTCATCGGCTACGGCACCCGCGAGTTCCCTGCGTTCTGGCTCCGCGAGTCCGGTTACCAGCTCGACTGGGCCGTCGACGGTGCCACGGACATCGCCGCGATCATGCGCGCGCGGGATGAACTCGGCGCCCGGCAGGGGATCGTCGTCGCCAACCCCATTCCGCTCGAGCAGCAGTGGGACCCGGCCGAGCACGATCGGGTGCTTGCCGAGGCGTTCGCGGCGGCTGACGTGGCGGGGGTGCGGGGCAAAGCCGTCACTCCGTTCCTGCTCGGCTACATCGTCGACGCCTCGAGCGGCCGCAGCCTTGAGGTCAACCTCGACCTCGCGCGTAACAACGTGCGAGTCGCCGCGGAGATTGCGCACGCATGGTCGGCGCCCCGCGCATGACCCGCGATCGCATCGTGGTCGTCGGCGACCTGATGAATGACATCGTCGTCGTGCCGCGCGGACCGATCATGCCCGACACCGACACCGAATCCCAGGTGCGGCCGCGACCCGGCGGCTCCGCGGCGAACACCGCGGCCTGGCTGGGCTCACTCGGCGCTCCGGTCGACTTCGTGGGAGCGGTAGGGGACGCCGACGCCGAGACCCACGCCGAGTTGTTCCGCACCGGGGGTGTGACGCCGCACCTCCAGGTCGAGCCGGGTCTGCCGACGGGGATCATCGTCATCCTGGTGAACGGCGAGGAGCGTTCGATGCTCACCGAGCGCGGGGCGAACGCCGCCTTCAGCGGGGTGACTCTCACCGATGAGCTTCTCGACACCGCCGCGATCGTGCACCTGAGCGGCTATACGCTCGTGAAAGATTTCGGGCCAGGGGCGGCGCAGCGAATCCTGGACCGGGTCCGCGAACGCGGCATTCCATTTGCGGTGACGCCGGGCTCCTACGGCTACCTCTCGGTGTATGGGGCGGAACGGTTCCTCGACGACATCCGCGGCGCCGAGATCCTCATCCCGAACCTCGCCGAGGGCCGGCTGCTCTCCGGCAAGCAGGGCCCGCTGGATGTCGGCAGGGCGCTGCTCGCGCATGCTCCGATCGTGCTGCTCACCCGGGGTTCCCTGGGCGTCACCCTATTCCGCCGCGATCAGCCGCCACTCGAGGTACCCGCACCTCCGGTTGCCAACCTCGTCGACCCCACCGGTGCAGGCGACGCCCTCGCGGCGGGATTCCTCGCCCACTGGGTTCGGTCGCGCGATCCCGAGGCCGCTGTCCGTGCGGGGGTTCTCATCGCCGCGCGGGCCGTCATGTTGTTCGGCGGTCGCCCACCGGTCTAGGTGTCAGCGTCTCATCGACGAAGCGTCGAAAACGCTTCGAGCGCCTCACGTCGGGACTCGGCGAGGTCGACGATCGGAGCGAGCTGTTCTTCGGCCGGCACCCAGCGCCGCAGGTACTCCCCGTCGGGGTCGAACTTCTTCGCCTGCAGGTCGGGGTTGAAAACCCGAAAGTAGGGGGCCGCATCGGCGCCCGACCCGGCGACCCACTGCCAGTTGCCCGGATTGCTCGCCTCGTCGGCGTCGACCAGAGTGTCCCAAAACCACTCCTCGCCGAGGCGCCAGTGCCGCAGCAGGTTTTTCACGAGGAACGAGGCGACGACCATCCGAACGCGGTTGTGCATCGTGCCGGTGCTCATGAGTTCGCGCATGCCGGCATCCACGAGGGGGATGCCGGTGCGGCCCTGCCGCCAGGCTGCGACGGCGGGCCCGTGATCCCAGACCCACGGAAATTCGTCGTACGCCGCGCGATAGTTGCGGGTCGCGAGGTCAGGGTGGGCGTACAGGATGCTCCAGTGGAAGTCGCGCCAACCCAGCTCGGAGAGGAACTTCGGCACGTTGCGTCGCGCCGCGGGGGTGAGGTTGCCGTGCATCCGGTGCCAGATCTGCGCGGGCGAGATTTCGCCGAAGCGCAGATGCGGGCTGAGGCCCGAGGTGCCGACCGACGGCTCGTCGCGGCGGTGGTAGTCGGCCAACCCCTCGGCGGCGAATCGCTCCACGCGACGGCTCGCGGAGTTTTCACCCGGCTCCCATGTCTCGCGGAGTCCCGCCGCCCAGTCGGGACGGGTCGGCAGCAGCTTCCAGCTGTCGAGGTCATCGGATGCGACGCCCGGCACCGAGGGCAGGTCGCGCGGAGCGGGCAGTGGCTCGCGCATCGGTCGCTCGCGGGCCGCGCGCCAGAAGGGTGTGAACACCTGGTACGGCGTACCGG
Source organism: Pseudolysinimonas sp. (assembly GCF_031389465.1). Lineage (GTDB taxonomy): Bacteria > Actinomycetota > Actinomycetes > Actinomycetales > Microbacteriaceae > Pseudolysinimonas_A. The sequence goes on along the minus strand of NZ_JANMSQ010000050.1, from coordinate 1,251 downwards.
CACCCGTCGTCACCTCCCACGGTTCGACGAGGAGATTGGCGGCGAAGCTGGCTACCTCGACGCCCGCGTCGCGCAGTACGGCCTTCAGGCGAGCATCCACCTCGCGGCCCGCCCCGTAGCGGCGGTTCCAGAACACCGCGTCAGCGCCCGCTTCGGCGACGAGACGTGGCAGCTCCTCCTCGGCAGCGCCACGCCGCAGCACGAGCCGACCGCCGAGCCGCGCGATCTCGGCGGCGTGGGCGGCGAGGCTGTGATGCAGCCACCATCGGGTCGCACCACCCAGCGGCCGGATGCCCGCGCTCTCCTCGTCGAACAGGTAGAGCAGCACGACCGGCCGGCCGCGACCGAGGGCCGCGCTCAGCGCGGGGTGATCGGAGAGCCGCAGATCGTCGCGGAACCAGACGATCGACGGAGCGGACACGAGGTCAGCCTAGGTTCGGCGAATGGAGAGGGCGCCCGGAACGCCCTTCGAGACGCGTCCTGCTGCGCCGGGCGCTCCTCAGGAGAACGATTGAAGGCCGGCCGCAGAGGCGAGCGGCCGGCCTTCTCCCTTGCACCAAGAGTGTCCTGCAATCACATTCCGCACCCTCCGCCACAGCAAACGGTGGGTGCTGGTATGAATGTATAACGGGAAGGTAACGGTGTCTAGTTACCAATCCGTTATTTTTCTGGGAGTCTTCCTTGAGCCCCTCCGTTAGCGCTTCGTGGCCTTCGTCACGGCATCCGTGTTCTGGGCGGCGCGGTCGGAGGCGGCGCGCTTGTCGGCCTTCGCGTTGCGCTTCTCTTTCAGCGTCTTGGAGGCTGCCGTCTTGCCAGATTCTTTACGTGCGGACTTCTCACCCATGGGTCGTGCTCCTTCGAGAGTCACAGTGACCCCGTGGGGCTGAGGCTACACCGGTGCGCCAAGATGGAACCATGACGGCCTACTGGGTGAACACGGTTCGTGAACTGAAGGATGCCGACAAGCTCGCGCGGTACGCGGAGCTCGCGACGCCCGCCATCGCCGCACACGGCGGCAGGTTCATCGCCCGCGGGCTTCCGGCAGCCGCGTTTGAAGAGGGCACCCTCGAACGCACCGCGATCATCGAGTTTCCGAGTGTGGAGGCCGCAGTCGCCGCGTATGAGAGCGAGGCGTACCAGCTCTCGTTGGCCGCCCTCGACGGTGGCGCCGTGCGCGACATCCGCATCGTCCCCGCCGTCTGAACCGAGCGCCGGAGCCGCTCAGAAGACGTCGGGTGAGGGCGTCGACGC
>NZ_JANMSQ010000001.1:0-2166 GCF_031389465.1 Pseudolysinimonas sp. | reverse complement strand
CATGTCGGCGACCATCAGCCAGCGCATGGTCGATGACGCTCGGGAAGAGATCACCCGCCTCGCTGCTGGGGTGACGACGGCGGAGGAGACCCTCGGCCGGGCTTCGGCCGTCACCGCGACGGCTCGCGGAAGCCTTGACTCGCTCGACGAAGAGATCAGCGCGCAGGGCGCCCTCGTCTCGGCTCACGATCTCGAGCAGGGCAGGCTGGCCGGTGTCGTCGCCGCGGCCGAGTCCCGGCTGACCGCGACGCGCGCGGAACTCGACCGGCAGAAGGCGGCTCTCGCGCAAGCGGAGGCGCGTCGCGACACCGCGCGCGACGAACGGCTCGGCCTCGAGGGCGACCCCGACGGGGTGCGGGAAGACGATTCGCTCGCCGCCGCGGTGACGGCCGCAGAAGCGAGCGTCGAAACGCTGCGCGCCGAAGTCGAGGCTCTGCGCGAGGAACTGCACGCCTCCGAGCGCGAGCGCGACGCCCTCGCGGCACGCACCGGCGCTCTGTCGCTCGCGCTCGACCAGAAAGACGGCTCCGGCGCGATCGTCGGGGCCCGCGGGATTCGGGGCCTGGTTGCCGAGCACATCCAGGTGCGGGCGGGGTACGAGGCCGCAATCGCCGCCGCGCTCGGCTCGCTCTCCGACGCGGTGCTCGCCGACTCTCGGGATGCCGCCCTCACTGCCCTCGACGACGTGCGCGCCGCCGAGGCGGGGCGCGTGGAGATCGTGATCGCCGACGCCGAGGCGACCCCGACTCCGAAGGGACTTCCCGCCGGGGTCGAGTCGGCCGCCGCGCTCGTGACGGGGCCTGACGGCATCCGTGGGCTGCTGGCATCCGTCGTGGTCGTTGACGACCTCGCCGCCGCCCGCACGACCTGGCCCGCGGTCGCCAAGTTCGGTGGCCTCACGATGATCACCCGCGATGGTGACGTCATGACCGAGCACGTGCTGCGCGGCGGTTCCGGCGGTGGGCGCTCGACAATCGAACTCGCGGCCGAACGGGATGTCGCTCAGGCTCGGCTCACCGAGGTCACGACCGCGATCGAACGACAGCGGTTCGCGCTCACCGGCAAGCGGGAAGCCCTCGACCTCGCGCAGATCGATGCGGCGCAGGCATCCGCCGCGCTCAAAGAGTTCGACACCCGCCTCGCGGAACGCAGCGAAGCCCTCGGCCGGTCACGCGTCGCGCTCGAAGCCGCTCAGGCGGAGGGCGAGCGGATCGCCGAGTCGCTGCGCGCCCTCGGTACCGCGGTCGAGGAGGCTGAGGCCGTTCTCGACACCGCCCGCTCCGAGCGCGACTCTCACGCCGCAAACCCGCGCCCCATGCTCGACGTCTCCGCCCGCGACGGGCTTCTCGCCGAACTGGACACCGCCCGTGCGGCCGAAGTGCAGGCCCGCATCGAACTCGAGACGGCGCGCGAGCGCGTCCGGGCGCAGGGCGCGCAGGCCGACGTGTTGCAGGCGCAGCTCGAGGCCGAACGCGCGGCCGCTGAGGAAGCCGCCCGCATCGCCGTGCAACGTCAGCACCAGGTCGAGGCGGCGAAGAGTGTCATCGCCGCACTGCCGGCCGCGTTGGATGTCGCCGACCGCTCCGTCTCGCAGGCCCGGGTCGCTCTCACCGCCGCCGAAGCCGCCCGCAGCCAGCAGAACGAGGAACTCAGCGGTCTGCGCCGCACCGAGAGCACCCTGCGTGAACGCCTCGCGACGCTCAACGAAAACGTGCACGGTCTCGAGATGCAGGCCTACGAGAAGAAGCTGCACCTCTCGACGCTGCTGGAACGCGCCGCCGAAGACCTCGCCCTCGACGAAGACGTGCTCGTTGCCGAGTACGGGCCGGATGTGCTGGTGCCTTTCCCAATTCAGGAAGTTGTGGGGGAGGTGGGGGCAGAGGGTCTGGAGAGGTCACAGGATCCTCAGGACGCAACATCCGCCCCCCAGATTCCTGAAAACGGAAAGCCGTTCGTGCGGGCCGAGCAGGAGGCGCGCCTCGCGACCGCCGACCGCAAACTCGGGCAACTCGGCCGGGTCAACCCGCTCGCGCTCGAAGAGTTCGAGGCGCTCGAGCAGCGCCACCGGTTCCTCACCGAACAGCTCGCCGACCTCAGCGCCACCCGCAAGGACCTGCTGACGATCATCGGCGAGATCGACGAGAAGATGCAGGACATCTTCTCCGC
>NZ_JANMSQ010000140.1:0-11862 GCF_031389465.1 Pseudolysinimonas sp. | reverse complement strand
CCCCGCCCGGCTGAGCGCCGCGCCCGTAGAATCGGGCGGTCAGCCTCTGTAGCTCAATGGAAGAGCAGTTCCGTCCTAAGGAAACGGTTGGGAGTTCGAGTCTCTCCAGGGGCACCAAATGCCCCTCTTGCGAACCCTGTGCCTGAGAAATCGGCTCACGGAGTGGGGCATTACGCCTAGCCGAGCAGCGCCACGCCGAAGTCTGCGACGACCGCCCGCACTTCAGCGAGGTACCGCTCGGCCTGCCCGGTGAGGGGGATCGCGGAGTGACCGATCCAGCCGATCTCGATGCGTTCGTCAACGTCGAGCGGTACGGCGACAATCTCCGGGTCGAGGTCATCGCTGATGATGCCCGTCGAGATCGTGTAGCCGTCGAGCCCGATCATGAGGTTGAAGATCGTCGCCCGGTCGGAGACCCGGATCTCCCGCTTACTCGACAAGGTGGAGAGGATCTCCTCGGCGAAGTAGAACGAGTTGTTCGCCCCCTGGTCGAAGGTGAGCCGCGGCAGGTCGGCGAGATCGGCGAGGGTCGCGCGATCTCGAGCGGCGAGCGGGTTCTTCCGAGAGATGAAGATGTGAGGCGAGGCGACGAAGAGCGGGTGGAATGCCAGCCCGGAGTCCCGGAGCAGCTTGTCGATGACGTTCCGGTTGAAGTCGTTCCGGTAGAGGATGCCGAGCTCGCTGCGAAGCGTGCGGACATCCTCGATGATGTCCCAGGTGCGGGTCTCCCGCAGCGAGAACTCGTACTCGGCTGCGTCGACACTCTTGACCATGCGCACGAACGCGTCGACCGCGAACGAGTAGTGCTGCGTCGACACCCCGAGCAGGCGCCGCGACGGCGGCCGGCCGAGGTAGCGCTGCTCAAGCAGGGCGGCCTGCTCGACGACCTGCCGGGCGTACCCGAGGAACTCCGCACCATCGGTGGTGAGCGTGACCCCGCGGGCGGAGCGGACGAGGAGGGCGCGGCCCACCCGGCTCTCGAGGTCTTTCATCGCCGCAGACATGGTCGGCTGGGCGACGTAGAGGAGGTCCGCGGCTGCGGTGATCGACCCCTCCGCGGCGACCTCGATGAAGTAGAGGAGTTGTTGCAGCGTGATGCCGCTCGAAGGCCGGGCCATAGGGAAAGACTATGGCAGTGCATAGCGGGGGCGAATTACCCGATGTCCGCAGTGCTCTTGCACCATGGAGGCACCGACTTCCTCACAGGCCGACCCGGCCGACCGACCACCGGATGGGCCGCTCATGGCGAACGAGTTCACGTTCAGCATCACCACCACCCGCTTCGACGAGGACTACGCGCCGTCGCACAGTTCCCGTGCCACCACGAACTTCGCCAATCTGGCCCGGGGCGAGCACCGTCAGCAGAATCTCCGCAACGCCCTGACGATGATCGACGGCCGGTTCAACGACCTCGCGCGCTGGGACAACCCGGACGGCGACCGCTACACCGTGGAGCTCGACATCGTCTCCGTCGGCCTGCAGTTCACCTCGGAAGGCGAGGATCGGGAGTTTCCGCTGCTCGAGTTCCTCGACATCCAGATCGTCGACCGGCACACCGGCGGACGCCGCCAAGGGATCGTGGGCAACAACTTCTCGTCCTACGTCCGCGACTACGACTTCAGCGTGCTGCTGACGGCCTTTAAGAAGGAAGCCGCGCCCGGATCCATCGTCCCCGACGACTTCGGAGATCTGCACGGCAAGCTGTTCGAGCGCTTCCTCGACTCCGACGTGTACCGGGAGCGCTTCCCGACGACGCCGGTGATCTGCATCAGCGTCTCGACGAGCCGGACGTATCGTCGCACCGTGAACGTCCACCCGATCCTCGGCGTCGAGTACGAGCAGGACGAGTGCTCACTGACCGACGAGTACTTCGGAAAGATGGGCTTGCAGGTGCGCTACTTCATGCCGCGCGATGCCGTGGCGCCGCTCGCGTTCTACTTCCGCGGCGATCTGCTCGGCGACTACTCCAACCTGCAGCTCATCGGCACGATCAGCACGATGGAGACGTTCCAGAAGATCTACCGACCGGAGATTTACAACGCGAACTCGGCCGCCGCGAGCATCTACCGCCCGACCCTGGAGCAGCAGAACTACTCGCGCACGCAGGTCGCCTACGACCGCGAGGAGCGCAGTCAGCTCGCGGTCACGCAGGGGAAGTTCACGGAGGAACACTTCATGAAGCCGCACGGGACAGTGCTGGAGCAGTGGGCCGCCGACTACCCCGTTCCCGTCGGATGACCGGCGCACTCCTTCCCACCGTGCTTGTCGGCAGCATGCCGAAGCCGTCGTGGCTCGCGCAGCCGGAAGCCCTCTGGTCTCCGTGGAAGTTGCAGGGTGACGAACTGGTCGAGGGCAAGCAGGATGCGCTGCGCATCGCGGTCCAGGAGCAGCGCCGACGCGGCATCGACATCGTCAGCGACGGGGAGCAGACCCGCCAGCACTTCGTCACGACGTTCATCGAGCATCTCACCGGGGTCGACTTCGAGCAGCGCGAGACGGTTCGAATCCGCGATCGGTATGACGCGAGCGTGCCGACCGTCGTCGGGGCCGTGAGCCGCGAGAAACCCGTGTTCGTCGATGATGCGAAGTTCCTCCGTCGGCAGACCGATCAGCCGATCAAGTGGGCGCTCCCGGGCCCGATGACGATGATCGACACGCTCTACGACCGCCACTACAAGAGCCGAGAGAAGCTGGCGTGGGAGTTCGCGACGATCCTCAATCAGGAGGCGAGAGAACTCGAGGCGGCGGGGGTCGACATCATCCAGTTCGACGAGCCCGCCTTCAACGTCTTCTTCGACGAGGTGCAGGACTGGGGAGTCGCCACGCTGGAAAGGGCGGCCGAGGGACTGCGCGCGGAAACAGCCGTGCACATCTGCTACGGCTACGGGATCAAGGCGAACACCGACTGGAAGGCGACGCTCGGGCCCGAATGGCGGCAGTACGAGACATCCTTCCCGCTCTTGCAGCAGTCCACCATCGACATCGTCTCGCTGGAAAGCCACCACTCCCATGTCCCGATGGACCTCATCGAGCTGCTCCGTGGCAAGAAGGTCATGCTCGGGGCCATCGACGTGGCAAGCGCGGCGATCGAAACTCCGGAGGAAGTCGCCGAAACCCTCCGGAACGCGCTCGAGTTCGTCGATGCGGACAAGCTCCTCCCCAGCACGAACTGCGGCATGGCGCCTCTGTCTCGGGACGTTGCACTCGAGAAGCTGAGCGCGCTGAAGGCGGGTGCGGACATCATTCGCGCGGAGCTCACTGCCTCACGGCCCTGACCGCCCCGGCCATGGCGGATGCGTGCCTTCTGGGATATGCTTCTCAAGACATATTTGAAGGAGATGGTCGATTGGCCAACGCATCGACGCTCGTGCGCGCGGCACGTAAGAGCAGGCTGCTCACTCAGGAGCAGCTAGCCGAGCGCGCGCGTGTCGACCAAGCTTCCGTCTCCCGGTCTGAGGGTGGGCGTGACGCTGAGTTCAGGACCGTCGATCGTCTGCTCGCTGCTGCCGGCCATCGCCTGTATTCCGCGCCGACTCGCCGTGACGATGCCGCGACGGTTGCCGCGGAAATCCGGCAACGACTCCGCGATGGCGACAAGGATCGAGCACTGCGTGCGCTGATCCAGTTGAACGACAACCTCGTTGCGGAACGAGGTCTCGTCCGCGGCGTCCTCGGCCTCGCTGAACCGGAAACGACGAAGGACCCGGTGTGGGACGCGGCCCTTGCGGCGGTCGTCGCATGGCGACTTCGCGACGAGGAACTCCCGACCCCAGATTGGGTAGATGCCCGGAACAGGTTTGTTCACGAGCGCCGAGGTCTCGGGGTCGATGCCGCGGATCCCATTCCGCCGGACTCCGAGGTGCCCGAAGAGTTCGCCAGGCGAGGCGTACTCGTCTGGCGGGATACCTTCGCGAGCGTCTGACTTTGGCGACCGCCCTCGAACGCGATGACATCATCGTCGGCCTCCGTGAACTCGTCGACGAGTTATGGAATGCCGGGGAGGTCGCGGGGATCCGATTGGTCGGCGGTGCCGCCCTGGCGCTCCGGTACTTCGACCGTGGAGTCACCCAAGACCTCGACTCGCTCCACGTCAGCCCTGGGAGCGACACCGCAGTCGCCGCTGCGGCGGCCAAGGTCGCCCAGCGCCACGACTGGAATGCATCCTGGCTGAACTTCGAGGTCACGCGCGCCGATGCGCTGCCTACGCTTGGCCGCGCAGTCGAGTGGGAGACGATCTACGACAAGGACTGGATCACCATCCAGGTCGCGTCGAAGGAGGCGCTACTCGCGATGAAGCTCAGGGCCAATCGGCCGGGTCGTGATACGCGCGACATCCGACTTCTCCTTGGCCTCTGTGGGATGACGACACTTGCGGAGGCGGAGGCTCTCTACGACGAGTTCTACCCCGGCGACAGCCTGAGCGATCGAGCTATCCAGATGATCACGAGGATCCTCGCGAACGGCCCGATCGAGGCACCGGAAGCTCCACCGCGTCCCGTCATCTGAAGGCAGCCACGCGGGCCGATGGACTCGCGCTCCGTCCACCAGACCTCGGGTGCTTTTCGAGTCCCTCCAGGGCACGAAGCCGCAGTCGCCCCAGAGTCCCGCTGGCCCTAGCATGGCGCCATGCCGAACCCGACCACCGCATCCGTCTTCCCGTATGGTGTCGCGAGCGGGGATGTCACGCACGACCGCGTCGTGCTCTGGACCAAGGTCGCGAACCCCGGCGACACCGTGCGCTGGGAGTGCGTCGCGGTCGACGGTGGACAGGCGCAGCGGGGTGAAGCCGAGAGCGATTCGGTGACCGGGTCTGTGCACGTGAGCGTTGACGAACTCGAGCCGGGAGTACAGCATCGCTACCGCTTCGCGGTCGACGGCACCTCGTCGATCGACGGGCAGTTCCGCACCATCCCGACCGATCGTGCCGTGCGGTTCGCGGTCGCCTCCTGCGCGAAGTACAACTCGGGGTACTTCAACGCGTACCGCGCGATCGGGCAACGTGACGACATCGACTTCGTTCTGCACCTCGGCGACTACATCTACGAGGCGGCGCAGATTCCGACCGGCAAGCAGACCGCGGGAGCCGCAACCGACCGGCCGATGGATCCGCCCGGCGATTGCGTCACGCGAGACGACTACAACCGTCGCTACGCCCTCTATCGCGGCGACCCCGACCTTCAGGCGCTGCACGCCAGCCACGCGATGATGGCGACGATCGACGACCACGAACTGAGCGACAATGCGTGGCTCGACGGGGCGCAGGAGCACGAGGAGGAGCACCAAGGTCCGTGGAGCGACCGCCGCGACGCCGCGCTGACGGTATGGAGCGACTGGATGCCGACGCTCCGCCGCCCGGCCAAGGGCGATCCGATCTGGCAGGAGATCGATCTCGGAGTCTCCGGTCGCATCCTGCTCGGCGAGACCCGGTTGGCGCGCAGCGACCCCGACGGCCCGCGCGTCCCAGAGAAGACCGCGCTCGGTCTCGAGCAGCGCGGCTTCATGCTCGACCGGCTGAGCACCCCGAACCCCGGGTGGACGTTCCTCGCGCTGCCGTCGATGCTGTCCGACCTCGATGCCGCGATCGGTGATGAGACGGCGCTGTTCGCGTTGCACAAGATGAAGATGGCCGAGGCCGACGCGCCCGAGTCGTTCCACGACCTCTGGGACAACTTCGACTTCGAACAGGACGCACTGATGGATGCCGCAGCCCTCGCCGATCGAACCGTCGTGTTGAGCGGCGATGTGCACTTCTCGGCGGAACACGTCAATCCGCTGCGGAACGGTGGCGAGTTCATCGAGTGGACGACGCCCTCCGTCACCTCCGCCAACCTCGACGACAAGATGAAGTGGCCGCGCGGCACCGAGTCGCGCACCTACGAGGCGGCGATGGTGAGGATGCTGCGCGACCTCCGCTGGTGCGACCTCGACAGCCACGGCTTCCTCGTCGTCGACTGCGCGCCCGAGCGGTTGTCGTGCCAGTGGTGGTTCGTCGATGAGGTGCTCACGTCGAGCGATGGGCTCGAACTCGGGCACGAGGTCGTGCTGACCCCGTAGTCCACATTGCTCCCGCCGGTCACTCCGCCAGGTCGCGGAAGTCGAGCACTCGCGCCACGACATCGCGGGCGACATCCTGAACCGAGCGTGAGGTCGCGAACGAGTGGGCACGCAGCCGCGCGAACGCCTCGGTCGCCGAGACGTTGAGTTGGGCGAGGATCATCCCGGTGGCCTGATGCACTTCGCGGCGCATTGCGGGGTTCGAGAGGCCCTCCGGCGGCCGTTCCTCATCTGCCTCGTGAAGCGCGCGCATGACGGCGCCGCGCGTGACCTTGCTGGTCAGCCTGATGGCGGTCGCGATCTCGGAGGGACCCAGAGTGACGACGCGGGGGGAGGCGAGCCCGACGACGCCGACGGTGACGGCTCCCAGAAACATCGGGAAGGCGAAGACTGAATTCACGCCGAGTTGGCGGGCCGCCACCGCGAACGCCGGCCACGGCGTCGGAGGACCGTCGAGCGATGAGACGAGCACGGGGCGCGCGGTGCGTAACGCATCCCACTGCGGACCTTCGCCGAGTTCGAGCTGGAGTTCGTCGAGCCGGGCGGCGACCGGGTGGGTCGCACAGATGGTCGACTGCCGCCCGTCACCGTCGAAAACCGATACCGACGCCCAGGCAACTCGCAGCTCGCGGGGGAACGGCGCACAGAGCGATTCTCCGCCTGCAGGACGCCCATCACGGGGATCCGCCATGTGGCGCCTTCGGCTCGGTCCGCGGATCCGGCCTCAGGGCCGGGCTGGGTCTTATCTGGCCACTGTACGCTTCGAGCACGACCCGACGGTCGGCCTACCGGGCCAACTGCGATCGCGACATGAGTGGGGATCGTCATGGGTGAGTTGTCGAGAGAACAGCGCATCAACGCTGCGTTCGTCACCGTCGCCGATACCTTGATCGCCGACTACGACCTGATCGACCTGCTGCACACCCTCGTTGAGGTCTGCGCCGAGGTGCTCGACGTCGAGGCGGGCGGCCTGGTGCTGGCCGACGAAGACGGTGAGCTGCAACTGCTCGCGTCGACCAGCGAGCAAGCCGACCTCGTCGAGATCATGCAGCTCAGTGCCGGCGCTGGACCGTGCGTCGACTGTTTTCGCACCGGCTCCGTCGTGCAGCTCGCCGACATCGCCGAATCGGGCGAGAGGTGGCCCGAGTTCCAGGCGGCGGCGCTCGGGCAGGGATTCCGCGCCGTTCACGCCACTCCGATGCGGCTGCGGGGTCAAGTGCTCGGTGCCTTGAACCTGTTCAGCAACGAGCCCGGAATCCTCAACTCAGCCGATGCAGGGGTTGCCCAGGCGCTTGCGGATGTCGCGACGATTGGCATTCTGCAGGAGCGCAGCATCCGCGAGACCGGGATCGTCGCCGAACAGCTGCAGTGGGCGCTCGAGAGCCGCGTGATCATCGAGCAGGCGAAGGGTGTGCTGTCGGCACTCGAGCAGATCGGTGTTGACGCAGCATTTACCCGCCTTCGGGACCACGCCCGCAACCACAACATGACCCTCCGCGCCGTCGCCGAAGGCGTCACCGCGCGAACTCTTAATCTGAGCCCGCGCCCGAAGGTGTAGTCTCAGCCGCAGTTGCTCTGGTCCTCGGCAGCGGGTTTCTATCCGCGCCGATCTGAGGGGTCCAGCTATGAGCAACGTCCTCGTCGAGGTGGCAATCACCGATACCCATTCGGCTGTCGCCCCCGATTCCATCCGCGGTCCCGTGCCGGCTGTGACAGAACTCGTCGTCGGCCCGCGGCCCGCATTCGGGAACCCGTATGCCATCAGACTGAGCGCCGAACTGGTCGAGGTGATGGCTCACTGGCTGCAACGTTCGCAGTGGCGGCACGGGATTTCGTACTCCCACCCGGCGCACCGTCGGTTCTAACTCTTCACAGCGTTCGGGCGAACGGGTCGAAGTCGACGGGCATGGCCTCGATCGGCTCGAGGCTGCTTTCCACGGTGACGAACTCGCCGCGGGCGGCGGACTCCTGGGCGGCGACCATGGTGTCTAGCACGTGGTAGCCGAGCTCGCCGGTCGCCCGGTGCGGCCGGCCGGCGCGGAGTGCGCGCGCCATGTCGAGAGCGCCGAGGCCTCGACCCACGACGACGCCTTCTTCGGCCACGTCGACCCAGGGCTGATCCGTCCCGGCTGTGATGCCCGGGTCGGCGCCCCGGTGGCTGAAAGGCCGGGTGATCGCGCTGTGCCCGGTGAACATGTTCGGATCCGGCAACACGATCGTTCCCTCGGTGCCCGAGATCTCGACGACGCCTTGACGACGCAGCGGCGAGTCGAAGCTCAGCAGCGACTGCGACTGCGCTCCCTGCTCGAACTGAGCGAGCACGTTGATCGTCGACGGCACCTCGACGGGGAAGGTCGTACCCGCCTCCGGCCCCACCAGGATCTCGCGCTGCTCGACGGCTTTGAGGCTGAGCGCGGCAACCGAGGCGACCGGACCGAGGATGCTCACCAGGGTCGTGAAGTAGTACGGACCCATGTCGAAGAGGGGGCCGGCGCCGTGCGCGTAGAGGAAACCGGGGTTGGGGTGGAACACCTCGGGGCCCTGGTACTGCATGCTCGTCTGAGCGAACAGCGGCCTCCCGATGTCGCCGCGCTCGATCGCACGCTTGGCCGACTGGACGCCGGGGCCGAGCACCGTGTCGGGGGCGACGCCGACTCGCAGGCCTGCGGCAGCCGCCTGCGCGAGGAGCGCCCGTGCGCTCTCGCGATCGATGCCGATCGGCTTTTCGCTCCATACGTGCTTTCCCGTGCTGATCGCCTGGGATGACACTTCGACGTGCGCCGCCGGGATCGTGAGGTTGATCACGAGCTCGACGCCGGAATGGGCGAGCACGTCGCCGGCCGTACCAAACGCCGGGACGCCGTGCTTGTGCGCCTGCGCGGCCGCACGCTCGGTCATTTGGTCGCCGACGATCAGCACGTTCAGATCGGGGAAGCTACCCAGGTTGTCCAGATACGTGTCGCTGATGTTCCCCGCACCGATCACCCCGATGCCGACCGGGCCAGATCCGACGGGGGCGAAGGCGGCCATCAGACCAGACCCCGGGCCGCAAGGAACTCATACCCGGTTTGGACGCCCTGCCAGATGTCGCCCGAGTACGCGTCGAATTCGATGATCGCGAACCCGGCATGCGTGGCCGCGTCCAACGCTGCGGTGAGGGCGACGACGCCGTGGCCGGCGGGGACCTGATCGGTGGGAAGCGCACCGAGCGAGGGCAGCGGTTCGAGCGTTCCGTCCTTGATGTGCAGAGCCGTGACCTTGTCGCCGAGCCTCTCGACGAGCGTGGCGACGTCGGCTCCGCCGGCCGAGGCCCAGTACAGGTCCAATTCCAGGCTCACGGCCGGGTCGAGGAGTTCGGCGAAGATCTCCAGGGGGAAGCGGCCGTTGATCTTCGTCAGGAACTCCTGGTTGTGATTGTGGTAGCCGACCGAGACGCCATAGTCCGCGCCGATCCGTGCGGCGCCGTTGAGCGCGTCGGCGGTCTTGGCGATCTCCTCGACGCTCTCCCAGCGGTCGGCCGCGACGAACGGGTCGAAGACCGTCGTCATACCGAGTTTCTGTGCGGCGGCGAAGACCTCGGCCGGAGCAGGCACGGCGATCGAGGAGTCGAACGGGTTCTCTGTACCCGATGCGAGCGAGGCGTGACCGGTCGGCGACGTGATGCCGTGCCGGGCGAAAGCTGCGCTCAGTTCGTCTGCGCGGCTGACGAAACCGAACGCTTCGACGTGGGTGAACCCGATCGACGCCAGCTTCGCGAGCGTGCCATCGAGGTCTGCGGCGAGTTCGTCTCTCACCGTCCACAACTGAATGGAGATGGCGGGGTTGGGCATGGGCTCCTGCTTTCTGGGCATCGTCGCGTGACGGGAAACCTAACACAGAAACCACCACATGGAGGTTTGTGGTCGCTAGGCTTCCGACATGGCCGACCAACCCACTGCGGCATCGCCGGTGCGTCCCGGCTCCTATGCGAAGGGCGTGGCCCGACGTCAGGAGATCCTCGACCGGGCGATTGAGGTGTTCGCCGACAAAGGGGCAGATGGCACCTCACTGCGAGCGATCGCCGAGAAAATCGGCGTCTCGCACGCCGCCCTGCTGCACTACTTCGGCTCGCGTGAGGAACTCCTGGTGGAAGTCCTCCGCGAGGGCGAGCGTCGTCGCCTCGACCCGGCGGAGAAGACCGAGGTCGTCGGAATCATGGTGCGTGCCGCGGAGCGCAACGTCACGATCCCAGGATTCGTCGCCCTCTATACGACGCTGCTCGCAGGCTCGCTCGAGGCCGACAAGAAGTACTCGCGCGACTTCTTCTCCGCACGTTTCGCGCAGTTGCGCGCCAAACTCGTCGTCTGGATCCGTGCCGGTCAGGAAGCCGGCACGATGCGAGGCGACGTCGATGCCGTAGCCATGGCGGCGCTCGTCATCGCGGCATCCGATGGCCTCCAGACGCAGTGGCTCCTCGACCCCGACGTGGACATCGCGAAAAGCCTGCACCTGCTCGAAAGGATCCTCGCGCCCTAGCCCGCCGACGACGCAATGTTGCGTAACAACCCTCGTTTCCTGAAGCTGGCGGACTAGCGTCCCAGGTGTCTTCGCACGGAACACCGTGCGGTCATCAGGAAGGAAACCGCCATGAGCACCACCGCCACCGCCGACAACGGAGTCAACACCGAGGCCCTCCTCGGGGCGCGCGACGCACTGCGTGAGGCCCCCGCCGCCGCGCAGTTCACCTGGAAGGCCACCTCGGAGTGGATCCGAGGAACCCACTCGCGTCAGACCATCGAGCACTTCCAGGGTCTCGGCGCCGAGCAGAAGCACGTCAAGGCGTTCGTGCTCGAGGGTGACCACCCCGAGGTCTTCGCCTCCGAGGACAACGCGCCGACCCCCGTTGAGACCGTTCTCGCCGCCCTCGCCGGCTGCCTCACCGCCGGTGTCGCTGCCGTCGCCCAGAACCGCGGCATCCAGCTCAAGAGCGTCAAGGCGACCGTCGAGGGCGACCACGACATCCTCGGTATCCTCGGCGGCGACCCGGAGGTGCGCAACGGCTTCAACGACATCCGCGTCTCGTTCGACATCGACGCCGACGCGTCGAAGGAAGACATCGCGGCGCTGGTCGCCCAGTCGCAGAAGCGCTCGGCCGTCTTCGACGCGCTCACCAACCCGACCAACGTCACCGTCAGCGTCGCCTAAGCCTCTGTGACGACACGCACCACCGTCGTCATCGTCGGGGCCGGTCATTCCGGCCTCGCCATGAGTCGCCGCCTTACCGAGCGGAGCATCGACCACGTCGTGCTCGAACGCGGTGAGGTGGCGAACTCGTGGCGGCGTGATCGCTGGGATTCGCTGCGTCTGCTCACCCCCAACTGGCAGAGCGGTCTTCCCGGGTTCGATTACGCCGGCGATGACGCGGACGGCTTCATGACCTCACCCGAGGTTGCCGACCATCTCGGGGCGTACGCGCGCGCGATCGAAGCGCCCGTGCGATCCGGAGTGACCGTCACGAGCGTCGCGCCCGCCGATAGCGGGTACCGGGTCACCACCGACGACGGCGAGTACGAAGCGGATGCGGTGGTGCTCGCCAACGGCGGCAGCGGCATCGCGAACCTGCCACCGGTCGCCGACGGGGTGCCCGCCGGCATCCTCTCTCTCACCTCGAAGTCGTACCGGTCGCCGGAGTCGCTCGCCGACGGGGGAGTGCTCGTCGTGGGGGCTTCCGCGAGCGGCGCCCAACTCGCCGACGAGATCGCGCGCGCGGGCCGCGACGTCACCCTCGCCGCGGGGGAGCACGTGCGGATGCCGCGCAGCTACCGAGGC
>NZ_JANMSQ010000138.1:0-17639 GCF_031389465.1 Pseudolysinimonas sp. | reverse complement strand
CGAGTGTCGATGCCGAGCAACCCGAGGAGGTTCTCGGTCGCCGTGGTCCCGGCGAACGAGAGGCCTGCCGCGATGAGCAGGAGGGCTGCGAAGCCGACCCCGAGGGCGAGGTCGATGAGCTTCTGCACCACGACATTGGTCGGAGCCGGCGGGAGGTCGAACAGCGTGCGCACGGAGTCACGTGCGGTCGCCAGCCAGCCGAGCGCGGTGAAAAGCAGCCCGATGAAGGCGATGATCCCCGAGACGCTGAAGGCGGCCCCGGTGGTCAGCAGGGCCGGGTCGATGGCTCCACGGCTCGACCCGTCGTCGATCAGCCCCGGCACCGCGTCGTCGAGAACCTCGATGATCACCTGCTGAAGTCCGGCGTCGCTGCTCACCACGAGTCCGGCGATCGAGAAGCCCACCCACAGCGCTGCGAACACCGCGAACAGTGCCTGGTACGCCATCCCGCTGGCCAGAATCGGCCCGCGGTCCCGACCGTAGCGCACCAGCACCCGCACGGCCTTTCGGCGCTGAACCCACGCGACTGCCGCCGCGATCCGACCCTTCAGTGCCATGCGGTTCAGCCTAGGTGGGCTCTCACCGCGAGAGCGCGAGGCGGAAGACGCCCCCCACTTGGGGGGTGAATTGAGCACGAGAACGGCGTCATAGTAGACGGAACGGGCTGTCTCTCATGGTGAAGGACGCTACGGAGCGGTAACGCTTCCGGCGATCTTCGATTCCTCAAGGGGACAAAGAGAGGCCCGGGAATGGATCAGGGGGATGAGCGATCAGAATGCGAAGCTAACTACTTCGGATGCGGAGCTGATCGAATGCGCGCGATCGGGGGATACGCGGGCGTTCGGCGAATTGTGGCGCCGTCATTATCGTTCTGCCGCTCGCGTCGCCCGCCAGTTCACGTCGTCGATCGATGCCGATGACCTCGTCAGCGAGGCCTACGCACGGATCTACCAGCGTGTTCTGGCGGGCGGCGGACCCACCGGCGCTTTTCGTCCCTACCTGTACACGACCATCCGAAACCTAGCGAGCTCCTGGGGGGCCGCCTCGCGTGACGTCCAGGTGGACATCATCGAAGACTGTGAAGACGACCGGATCCCGGACGACCCCGCCGCGTGGGCTCTCGACCGGACCCTGACCGCGCGCGCCTTCCGCTCCCTCCCCGAGCGCTGGCAGACGGTGCTCTGGTACACCGAAGTCGAAGGCATGGACCCGCACGAGGTCGCCCCGCTGATGGGGATGACGGCTAACAGCGTCGCCGCGCTCTCCTACCGTGCCCGGGAAGGCCTCCGGAAGGCGTGGCTCCAAGCCCACGTCTCGGATGCGGCCGCCTCAGGCGAATGCCAGTGGGCGATGTCACGCCTCGGCGAGCACGCCCGCGACGGGCTCTCGAACCGAGACCGTGAGCGGCTCACCGCACACCTCGTCGGCTGCGCGAAGTGCGCCATCGTCTCCGAAGAGGTCGACGAGGTCGGCTCCCACCTGGCACTGGTGATGCTTCCGCTGCTGCTCGGCGGCGTCGCGGGCGGTACCCTGCTCGCCTCGCTCAGCCAGTCCTCTGCTGCGTCCGCCGCCGACTTCCCGATTCCCGACGTTCCGGTCGCCCTCGACACGATCGCCGGAAGTGGCGTGCTTGCCGCCCCGATCGTCGGAGGGCTCTCGATGGGAGCCGCAACCGGCACCGGCACGCTCGTCGGCGGATTCGCCGTCGTCGCCGTCATCGTCGGCAGCGTCGCGCTCGGTGTCGCGCCGACCGTCGACGCGAGCGAATCCACCGCCCCATCCGCAACTGTCGAACAAGAAGCGGCTGGCGACTCGTCAGTGGAAGACAGTGACGCAGGGTCGGGAGCCGGAGTCGTCGACGACCCCCTCTCCGGTGATGTCGAAGCGGCCGGCGGGGTGCTGGGTGAGACCGTCGACTCGGTCATCGACACGATCACCGACGACGGCGGGCAGATCGTCGAAGCCGACGTCACGCTCCACCTCACCGGCACCGGCACGCCCGGAGCGACGATCACCGCCCAAGCCGCCGGAACGGTCTACGCCACCGCGCAGGCCAACGCCTCCGGCCGGTACGTCATCGAGATCGCCGCGTTCCCCGGCGGACTTTCGTCGATCGAACTGGTGCAGACCATCGACCGCGACTACCTCCGCGGCGTCGCACTCGGAATCAACCCACTCGCCGAGCTCCTCGGGCTGCTCGACGGGCTGATCGACTCACTCATCCAGCCGCTCGGCCTGTCGTCCGGCGGCGGCACCGTCGACGTGAACCTCGTCGGCTGACGAATCTCGCGAAACCGCGTCATAGCTACCCGGGGCGGGTGTCTCTCGTGGTGAGGCCGTCAGGCCCCGCCCTTCGATCGTCCCATCCGAGGGCACTCGGTCCGGCCCCGCGGTAGATCCCAGCCTTCGCGGGGCCGTACCTTTTTCGGCCTAGACCACTGTTAGGTCGAGGCGCGGGAGGCCGGGGTTGCCCCGCAGGACGGCCTGCTTCACCTCGGCGATCGCCTTCGTGACCTCGATACCGCGCGGGCACGCCTCTGAACAGTTGAAGGTCGTGCGGCACCGCCACACGCCCTCTTTGTCATTGAGGATGTCGAGGCGCACCTGAGAACCCTCGTCGCGGCTGTCGAAGATGAAGCGGTGCGCGTTGACGATCGCGGCCGGACCGAAGTACTGGCCGTCGGTCCAGAACACCGGGCACGACGAGGTGCACGCGGCGCAGAGGATGCACTTGGTGGTGTCGTCGAAGATGGCGCGCTGCGCGACCGACTGGATGCGCTCTTTGTCGGGCTTGTCGCTCGCGATGAGGAACGGCTGGATGGCGCGGTAGGACTCGAAGAACGGCTCCATGTCGACGATGAGGTCCTTCTCGAGCGGAAGACCTTTGATCGCTTCGACATAGATCGGCTGGCTGATGTCGAGATCCTTGATGAGGGTCTTGCAGGCCAGCCGGTTGCGGCCGTTGATGCGCATCGCATCCGAACCGCAGATGCCGTGCGCGCATGAACGGCGGAACGACAGCGAACCGTCTTGTTCCCACTTGATCTGGTGCAACGCGTCGAGCACGCGGTCGGTCGGATACATCTGCACGTCGTAGTCGACCCAGCGCGGCTCCTCGTCGACCTCCGGGTCGAAGCGACGGATGATCAGGGTGACGGTGAACGCCTGGACGGGTGCCTCTGCGACGGTCATCAGTACTTACGCTCCATCGGCTGGTAATTGGTGATCACGACCGGCTTCCAGTCGAGCGTGATGTGGTCGGCGGCGTCGGCGGAGTGTGGATCGCCGGTGAGGTAGGCCATCGTGTGCTTCATGTAGGTGGCGTCGTCGCGATCCGGGTAGTCGTCGCGCATGTGCCCGCCGCGGCTCTCCTTGCGGTTGCGCGCGCTGAACACGACGACCTCGGCAAGATCCAGCAGGAAGCCGAGTTCGATCGCCTCAAGCAGGTCGGTGTTGAACCGCTTGCCCTTGTCTTGGATCGACACGTTCTTGTACCGCTCGCGCAGGGTGTGGATCGTGTGCGTGACCTTCTCGAGCGAGGAGTCGGTGCGGAACACCTGAGCGTTGCGATCCATCTCGTCCTGCAGCTCCTTACGGAGGTGCGCGATGCGCTCGGTGCCGGTCGACGCCTTGAACTGCGCGACGAGCGCGGTGACGAAGGCAGCGGGATTCTTCGGCAGCGGCGTCCAGTCGACGGTCTTCGCGTACTCGACGGCGTTGTTGCCAGCCCGCTTACCGAACACGTTGATGTCGAGCAGCGAGTTGGTGCCCAGGCGGTTGGAGCCGTGCACCGAAACGCACGCGCACTCGCCGGCCGCGTAGAGCCCCGGCACGATGGTGTCGTTGTCGCGCAGCACCTCGGCCTTGACGTTGGTCGGGATCCCGCCCATTGCATAGTGGGCTGTCGGCATGACGGGCACCGGCTCGACCACCGGGTCGACCCCGAGGTAGGTGCGGGCGAATTCGGTGATGTCGGGCAGCTTCGTCTCGAGCACTTCGGCGCCGAGGTGGGTGCAGTCCAGCAGCACGTAGTCCTTGTGCGGGCCGGCCCCTCGACCCTCCGCCACTTCTTGCACCATGCACCGCGAGACGATGTCGCGTGGCGCGAGGTCTTTGATGGTCGGGGCGTAACGCTCCATGAAGCGCTCGCCCGACGCGTTGCGCAAAATGGCACCCTCGCCGCGGGCACCCTCGGTGAGCAGGATGCCGAGCCCGGCGAGACCGGTCGGGTGGAACTGGAAGAACTCCATATCTTCCAGCGGCAGGCCCTTGCGCCAAATGATGCCGACGCCGTCGCCGGTGAGGGTGTGGGCGTTCGAGGTCGTCTTGTAGATCTTGCCGAAGCCGCCGGTCGCGAACACGATTGCCTTCGCCTGGAAGACGTGAATCTCGCCGGTGGCCAGCTCGTAGGCGACAACGCCCGACGGCTGCTCGACACCCTTGACCTTGGTCATGACGACATCCAGCGCGTAGTACTCGTTGTAGAACTCGACGCCGAGCTTCACGCAGTTCTGAAAGAGCGTCTGCAGGATCATGTGGCCGGTGCGGTCGGCGGCGTAGCAGGCCCGGCGCACGGGTGCCTTGCCGTGGTCGCGGGTGTGGCCGCCGAAGCGTCGCTGGTCGATCTTGCCTTCGGGCGTGCGGTTGAACGGCAGGCCCATGTTCTCGAGGTCGAGGACGGCGTCGATCGCCTCCTTCGCGAGAATCTCGGCCGCATCCTGGTCGACGAGGTAGTCGCCGCCCTTGACGGTGTCGAAGGTGTGCCACTCCCAGCTGTCTTCCTCGACGTTGGCGAGTGCCGCCGCCATGCCGCCCTGCGCCGCACCGGTGTGCGACCGGGTCGGGTAGAGCTTCGTGATCACCGCGGTGCGGGCCTTCGGGCCCGCCTCGATGGCGGCGCGCATCCCGGCACCGCCGGCCCCCACGATGACGACGTCATAGCGGTGGTAATGGATGCCATCGACGACATCCCCGTCTTCAAAATCCATGCGTGTGTGCTCCGGGGTTACTGCGCCGCGCAGAGCGGAGCGAGGGTTGCCGACGGTTCCCCGATGCACGGGTCGAACGTCGTGAGAACAAGAGTTCCGAGGGTGAGGAGCACGATCGTGGCCCCCGCGAGGGCGACCAGGAACACGACGCGCAGACGCCCGCGGGCGTAGTCGTTGATGATCGTACGCATGCCGTTCGCCCCGTGGATCAGGGCGAGCCAGAGCAGCAGCAGGTCGTAGACGACCCAGAACGGATCGGCGAGTTTGCCTGCGACGAACGCGAAGTCGATCGCCTTCACCCCGTCACCGAGGAACAGGTTCACCAGCAGGTGGCCGAAGATCAGCACGACCAGCAGCACGCCCGAGAAGCGCATGTAGAGCCAGCCCCACATCTCCCAGTTCACTTTGCGGCGACGGGGCTGATCGGAGTGCTGACGGGTGTTGGGTGCCGGGATGGCGGTGGTCATGGTCACTCGCCTCCGAAGATGTGCAGGAGCTGGCGGGGGATGAAGCCCGCGAGCAGGAGCAGCCAGACGGCGACCACGATCCAGAACATGAGGCGCTGGATGCGCGGGCCGATGGCGAGGAAGTCGATCGCGATGATGCGCAGGCCGTTGAGGGCGTGCAGACCGATCGCCGCGACGAGGCCGATTTCACCGAGACCCATGATCGGCGTCTTATAGGCGCCGATCACCGCATCGTAGGCTTCCGGGCTCACCCGGATGAGTGCCGTGTCGAGGATGTGCACCAACAGGAAGAAAAAGATGGCGACCCCGGTGATCCGGTGGAGCACCCAGGACCACATTCCCTCGCGGCCGCGGTACAGGGTTCCGACGGGTCGTTTCGGGGCTGTGATCTTGGGAGCCCGGATCTTCGCCGCGCCTGAAGTGGACACGGATTCCTCCTTGTGCTCCGTCGCGGGGTGGCGCGCCGCAGTGTGAATCAGTACTGCTGAGTCTAGGCGACCAGGTGACCTCAGACGCGCGCGCCGGTGAGCGCGCGATCGGTCACCACGCGGCCGTAGAACTCCAGCAGGTCATCGCAGATTGCGGTCCACGACCGCCCGAGAACGCGTCGGCGGCCGGCCTCACCCATCCGCGCCCGCAACTCCGGTGCGGAGACGAGAGCGGCGACGGCCGTGCGGAGGTCAGAGTCGGACGCGGGGTCGTAGAGGAAACCGTCGACGCCCTGGTCAACGAGGTCGATGGGACCCCCGGCCCGCGGGGCGATCACCGGGAGCCCGCTCGCGTGGGCCTCCTGCAGAGTCTGCCCGAAGGTCTCTTCGGTTCCGGTGTGCACGAAGACGTCGAGAGCCGCGTAGGCGTTCGCGAGATCCTCCCCGCCGAGCGAGCCGAGGTAGGTCACCGGCATCCCGTCGAGAGCGCGCGTCACGGAGGGCATCGCCGGGCCGTCGCCGACGATGGCGAGCCGCATCCCGGGGATGCCACGCAGCTCGGCCAACCGCTCGAGGCTCTTCTCGGGCGCGACCCGGCCGACGTAGCCGACGATCGTCTCCCCGCCGGGGGCGAGACGATTGCGCAGATCGACCGCGCCTTGGCTGGCGCGACGGCGCGGGTGATAGCGCTCAATGTCGACCCCGCGGCCCCAGCGCTCGAGGCGCGGAACGCCTGCTGCACGCAGGTCGGCGAGTGCCGTCGTTGAGGGCGCGAGCGTCAAGTCGGCCCCCTCGTGAATCCAGCGCACCAAGCGCCACGCGAACGCGCTCGCCGCGGCGAGTCGGTTGCGCCGCGCGTAGCCCGACACATCGGTCTGGTAGATCGCGACACTCGGCACGCCGAGCCGGTTCGCCGCAGCAATCGCCTGTGCCCCGAGCAGAAACGGCGAGGCGACATGCAACACGTCGGGCCGGAAGGCGGCGAGCAGCCCGCTCACCTGCGAGTTCGGCAAGCCAACGGGGAACTGCCGGTAGGCGAGCGCCGGCACCTGGTTGACCGGGAATCCGGCATACTCGCGCGGTGAACCCGCGGCCGGAACGATGACCGTGGCCTCGTGTCCGCGCGCGGCGAGATGTTCGAGCACGCGCACGACCGAAGTGGTGACGCCGTTCACCGTCGGAAGGAAGCTTTCACTCACCACGGCGACTCTCATGTCGCGACCGTACGTTTGGTGCCGTCGGAGGCAGGCGACCTCGGCGTGACCGCCGGGTGTACGGCGGCTGAAGACTCCGTACTTCGTCGCGCGGTTACGCTGAGGGACATGGTCGAACACCCCGATGCGCTCGCCCGTTTCTACAGCGTGATTCCCGCCGGGGGCATCGGCTCGCGGCTCTGGCCGTTGTCCCGTGCCGACGCCCCGAAGTTCCTTCACGACCTCACCGGTTCGGGCAGCACACTGTTGCGCAGCACCTGGGATCGACTTGCACCGCTCTCCGGCGATCAACGGATCATGGTGGTCACCGGGCGAGCGCACCGCGCCGCCGTCGAGGAGCAACTCCCCGAGCTCGCCGATGCCAACGTCGTACTCGAGAGCGAGCCGAAAGACTCGTCGGCCGCCATCGGTCTCGCGGCCGCCATCCTCGTGCGCCGCGAGCCCGACGTCATCGTGGGCGCGTTTGCGGCCGATCACGTGATCAGCGACGAGCGCTCATTCCGCCGCGCGATCGAGCAGGCGGTCGTCGTCGCCGATGCGGGTTACATCGCAACGATCGGCATCACCCCGACTGAGCCGGCCGTCGGCTTCGGCTACATCCACTGCGGGGAGTCTCTCGACATCCCTGGTGCTCCGAAGGCGCTGAGGGTGGCGAGCTTCGTCGAGAAGCCCGACCTCGCGACCGCGGAACAGTATCTCGAGGGCGGCGAGCACCTCTGGAACGGCGGCATGTTCGTCGCCCGGGCCGACGTGTTGCTCGACCAGATGCGCGAGACGCAGCCCGCCCTGGTGAGCAGCCTGGAAGAGCTCGCGGCCGCGTGGGATGACCCGTCGACCCGCGGCCCCGCCGTCGACCGGATCTGGCCGAGGCTCACCAAGATCGCGATCGACTACTCGGTCGCCGAGCCCGCGGCCCGGGCCGGAAAGCTCGCCGTCGTGCCGGGCAACTTCGATTGGGATGACGTCGGCGACTTCGCCTCGATCGCCAAACTGCACTCCGGCGGGCGCAAGAACGATCTGGCGATCCTCGGTGAGAACGCGCGGGTGCTTGCCGATGCCTCGAGCGGAATCGTCGTGAGTCAGACGAACCGCATCATTTCGCTCATCGGCGTGCGCGACATCATCGTCGTCGACACCCCCGACGCACTGTTGGTCACGACCAGCGCGAACGCCCAGCGCGTTAAAGGCGTCGTGGATGCCTTGAAGCTTTCGGGTCGCTCCGAGGTCCTCTGACTTCGAGCGCTTGGCTCCAGCCATGCGCGGTTGGACCCCCATCCACATGGGTCCAACCGCATCCGGCTCCAGCCAAGCGCGAGGTCACACTTCGATCTCGCCCCCAACGCCACGCAGGTGATCGCGGAACGTGAGGGTGGGGTCGGCCGCCCGCGCTGCAAGGAAGTCGTCGAAGTGCACCTGCTCCCGCAGGCTTCGGCCGACTCTGATCTCGTCAGCCTGGCGTCCCTCGGTGACGGCGATTCCGGCAGCCAACTCGAGCACCTCGTCGGCACGGTCGAGCGGCACGAACAGCACGCCGTCCTCGTCGCCGAACACGGCATCCGACTGGGTGACGGTCCACTCGCCCACCCGGGCGGCGACAAGCGCGTCCGGCGCGCGCGGATCGAGCCGCTGCGGTCCGCTGGGCAGGGCGCCGAGGCTGAATAGCGGCATTCCGATCGACAGGATGTCCACGGAGTCGCGGTGCAGGCCCCAGATGACGATCCCCGCAACCCCGCCCGCGGCCGCGTCAAGCACTGCGAGGTCGCCGATGCAGGCTTCGTCGAGCCTGCCGCCGTTGTCGGCGACGAGGACGTCTCCGGGCTGCGCCGACGCGACGGCCTCGAGGAAGATATCGACGCTTCCGGCGTGGGCCGCGGGCAACACCCGTCCGGCGACGCGCACCCCCGGCGCGATCGCGCGGAGCCCCGTCGGAGCGCAGCGCACGGCAACGCCCGCCCGGAGGCAGGCATCCGCGAGGTGGGGTGTGGTCAGCGTCGCGAAGCGGTCGAACATGCCGTGACGCTATCCCCGCCGCGTCCGCACCGCCACGGCCACTGTTCTACCGTTGGACTGTGCCCGTTCCCCTCGTCATCGACACCGACACCGCCCAAGACGACTGCGTCGCGATCCTCGTCGGGCTGCTCGACCCGGAAGCCGATCTGCGGGCGATCACGATGGTTGCCGGAAACGTCGGATTCGACAGCCAGGTGAAGAACGCCTGGATGACGCTCAACGTGGCCGATCGGCTCGACGTGCCCGTCTACCTGGGATGCCAACGGCCGCTCGTGCGCGAGTGGGTGTCGGCAGAGAACGTGCACGGCGACGGAGGTGGCGGGCTCGCGATCGACGAGTCGGGTCTCGCTCCGCAGGCGGAGCACGGGGTCGACGCCCTCATCCGCCTCGCCGCGGAAGCGCCCGGCGAGCTGACGATCGTCTGCATCGGCCCGCTCACCAACATCGCGATGGCGATCATCAAGGATCCTGCCTTCGTCGGCAACGTCAAGGCGCTCTACATCATGGGCGGCTCCAACAACGCACGCGGCAACATCACCGCCGCCGGTGAGTTCAACTTCTACGTCGACCCGGATGCCGCGAAGACGGTGTTCGCCGCGGGCTTCGCCGAGATCGTCGTGGTGCCGTGGGCGCCCCTCACCCTCGTCGACGGCGTCTTCAACCGTGACGAGATCTCCCGGATCGCTGCCGTCGGCACCCCGCTCGCGCGATTCGTGGTTCGGGTGTGCGAAGCGACGCTCGCGTTCGACGAATCGGTCGGGATCATGGGCTCAACGCATCCCGATTCGCTCACCGCCGCCGTGCTGCTGCATCCGGAATTGGTTGCCGCCAGCGCTCGGTACGCGGTCGACGTCGAAGCGGACTCGGAGCTGACCCGCGGATACTCGGCGATGTCGTGGGGTGTTCACGGCTTGGAGCCGAACGCGACGGTGATCGAAGCGGTCGACCGGCTCGCCTTCCTCGAGTACCTCATCGGACTGCTCTCGACGGAGACGAAGCCCCCACGACGGTTCAGTCCGGTTCTGTGAGAAATCATTTCGTCCACATTTCGCATGTGTCGCGCTTTGGTAACTTATGCGGTTGCGGGGCCGGGTTTCCTGGTCTGCAGGGTGCCGCGGGGCTAGCCTGAGCCCATCACACCCCGGCGTACCCGTCGGGGCTTTTGCACATGGAGGATCCCAAGTGAACCTGATCACACGTAAGCGCGCGCTCGTCAGCCTCGCGCTCGCCGGCGCCAGCGCGCTCGTGCTCGCCGGCTGTGGCGCAGCACCCGAAGAGGGCGACGGCGGCGACGCTGTCGACTTCCTCGCCTGCGCCGTCTCTGACGAAGGCAGCTGGAACGACAAGAGCTTCAACGAGGCCGCCTACGACGGCCTCCTGAAGGCCGAAGACGAGCTGGGTGTCGCCATCAACGACGCTGAGTCGTCGAACCCCGAGGACTTCGAGCCGAACCTCACCGCGATGGTCGACGCCGGATGCGACGTCACGTTCGCCGTCGGATTCAACTTCTCGCTGAACGACACGATCTTCACGATCGCCGACGGCAACCCCGACTCGAAGTTCGTCTGGATCGACGGCTGGAACCAGGGTCAGACCAACCTCAAGCCGATCGCCTACGCGATGGAAGAGTCGAGCTACCTCGCCGGCTACCTCGCCGCCGCGTACAGCACGACCAAGATCGTCTCGACCTACGGTGGCCTGGACATCCCGGCCGTGACCGCGTTCATGGACGGCTTCTACTACGGCGCCAAGGCGTACGAGGCCGAGACCGGCACCCCGGTGACGGTCCTCGGGCGCGACCCGATCGCCGGCACCGGATCGTTCACCGACCCGGCGCTGAACTTCGGTGACACCGAAGGCGCCAAGGCGATCTCGTCCGGCTTCCTCGCTGCAGGCTCTGACGTGATCTTCCCGGTCGCGGGCGGCCTGTTCGCGTCGACCGCTGAGGCGATCACCGAGTCGGGTTCGACCACCGCCCTGTTCCTGGGCGTCGACAAGAACATCGCCGTCACCTCGCCCGAGTTCGCGGACCTGGTCCTCACCTCGGTCGAGAAGCGCATGACGCAGGCTGTGTTCGACGTCATCGCCGACCTGTCTTCCGGTGGTGAGTTCACGGTGGATGCCTACCTCGGCACCCTCGAGAACGACGGAACGGCACTGTCTGAGAGCGACAAGATCTCGGACGAACTGCTCGCCAAGCTCGAAGAGCTGAAGGCCGGCATCATCGACGGGTCCATCGACCCGCTCGCCTGATCCGAATGATCTGATCGGTCTGATCTGATCGATCTGGCTGATCGCACGATGTGCCGGGGTGGCTTCGGCCCCCCGGCACATCGCTTTCCCTCAACCCTTCCGGCAGGATGGACCCGATGAAACTCGAACTCCGCGGCATCACGAAACGCTTCGGGAGTCTCGTCGCCAATGACGGCATCAGCCTCACGATCGAGCCGGGTGAAATTCACGCCCTCCTCGGTGAGAACGGCGCCGGCAAGTCGACGCTGATGAACGTGCTCTTCGGCCTCTACCACGCCGACGAGGGCGAGATTCTGCTCGACGACGAGCCGGTTCAGTTCACCGGCCCCGGTCAGGCGATGGCCGCCGGCATCGGCATGGTGCATCAGCACTTCATGCTCATTCCCGTCTTCACGGTCGCCGAGAATGTCATGCTCGGCCACGAGCCGTCACGGTTCGGGATCATCGATCTCGCCGCAGCCCGCGCGAAGGTGCGGGAGATCTCGGCCCAGTTCGGCTTCGACATCGACCCCGACGCCAAAGTCGAAGACTTGCCCGTCGGGGCACAGCAGCGCGTCGAGATCGTCAAAGCGCTTTCGCGTGAGGCGAAGGTTCTCGTGCTCGACGAGCCGACCGCGGTGCTCACCCCCCAGGAAACCGACGAGCTGATGGCCACGATGCGCAATCTCGCCAAGGCGGGCACGTCGATCGTCTTCATCACCCACAAGCTGCGCGAGGTCAAAGCCGTCGCCGACCGGATCACCGTCATCCGGCTCGGGAAGGTCGTCGGAGATGCCAAGCCCGGCGCCTCGACCGCTGAACTCGCATCGATGATGGTCGGCCGTGCGGTCGAACTCACGGTCGAGAAGGGGCCGGCGAACCCGGGCGACCCGGTGTTCGCCGTGAAGAACCTCACGCTTCTCGATCCGGCCGGCAGGGTGCTGCTCGACGACATCTCGTTCGAGATCCACGCGGGAGAGATCCTGGCCGTCGCGGGAGTTCAGGGCAACGGGCAAACGGAGCTCACCGAGACGATCGTCGGTCTGCGCGACCATGTGCGCGGATCCATCAAGCTCCACGGCGAGGAGCTGGTCCGCGCCGACGTGCGCCACGTGCTCGAGGCGGGCGTCGGGTACGTGCCCGAAGACCGCAAGAAGGACGGCTTGGTCGCCGAGTTCACCGTAGCCGAGAACCTGATGCTCGACCGCAGCTACTCCGGCCCATTCGCGAAGGGCGTGAACATCGACTTCGCCCACCGCGACGGCTTCGCGGATGCCGCGATCGGCGAGTTCGACATCCGCACGCAAGGCGCGGCCTCGCCGGTCGTGCGGCTCTCCGGCGGCAACCAGCAGAAGGTCGTGCTGGCGCGCGAACTGTCGCGCGACCTGAAGTTGCTCGTGGCGGCGCAACCGACGCGCGGCGTCGATGTCGGCTCGATCGAGTTCATCCACGAGCGCATCGTGGAGGTGCGGGACAGCGGCGTGCCCGTGCTCATCATCTCCACCGAACTCGACGAGGTGCTCGCACTCGCCGACCGAATCGCCGTCATGTATCACGGCAAGATCGTCGACATCGTGCCGCCCGACACGGCGCGCGAACGGCTCGGTCAGCTCATGGCGGGAGTGGCGGCTTGACCCTTCGACAGGCTCAGGACGGCGCCACCACAGCGCCCACGACCTCGGTCGGCGGTCGGGACCGGCCGACGCTCCAAGAGGTGTTGTCCGACATCGCGAGCGGGAGTCCGCTGAGGATCTTCCTCGCCGTGATCCTGTCGCTCATCGTCGGCTTGCTGCTGGTCATCTTCACGGACGAAAACGTGCTTGAGACGCTCGGCTATTTCGGCTCACGGCCGGGCGACTTCTTCGGCGCAGCCGGGAAGTCGGCATCGGATGCGGCGCAGGCACTCTTCCGCGGCTCGATCTACAACTACAACGCCGCATCCTTCGAGAGCGCCGTCCGACCGTTGACGGAATCGCTTCGCTTTGCAGGACCGCTCATCGCCGCGGGTCTCGGCATCGCCCTCGGCTTCCGGGTCGGCCTGTTCAACATCGGCGGCACCGGGCAGCTGCTGATGGGCGCCGCATTCGCCGGATTCGCCAGCTTCCAGTTCCAGCTGCCCTACGGCATCCACCTCATCGTCGCCATGATTTTCGGTTTCATCGGCGCCGGAATCTGGGCCGGCATCGTCGGGTTCCTGAAGGCCTACACCGGGGCGCACGAGGTGATCGTCACGATCATGCTCAACTACATCGCCATCGGCATCGTGACCTACCTCATGCGCACACCAGTGCTGCACGACATGGAGACGGGCAGCAACCCGACGACGCGCCCGCCTGAAGTGACAGCGCAACTACCCAACCTGCTCGGCGGCGAATTCAACCTGCACCTCGGATTCGTTCTCGCCCTCGTCGCAGTGGGCATCTACTGGTGGCTGATGGAGCGCTCGACACTCGGATTCCGGCTGCGCATGGTCGGGCTCAACCCCGACGCGGCGCGCACCGCCGGCATCAACGTCAACCGCATCTTCATCACCGCCATGGTGCTCTCGGGGCTGTTCGTCGGCCTCGCCGGCATCAACCAGGCGCTCGGTCGACAGGGCAGCTTCAGCCCGGCCGTCGACGCCGGGATCGGCTTCGACGCGATCACCGTCGCCCTGCTCGGCGGGTCGCGCGCGTTCGGCGTGTTGTTCGCGGGGCTGCTGTTCGGCGCGATGAGGGCGGCTGGCCCGACGATGCAGATCCAGGATGTCGCTCCCGAGGTGCTGACCGTTGTGCAGTCTCTCATCGTGCTGTTCGTGGCCGCGCCGCCGCTGGTGCGGGCGATCTTCCGGTTCTTGCCCGAGCCGCGCACCGCAGACTCCCCGACCCGAGAGGAACGACGTGCGCGTCGTACCGGGAAGGAGGCCGTGAAATGACGAGCCTCGCCCCCACGACCGCCCCCGACCCTGCGGAGAGCCCGGTCGCCGAGGTCGCCACCGGCCCGGTCATCCTTGCGCCGCGCAGCTGGAAGACGACCGTCATCATCGCCGTCGT
The DNA here is from genome assembly GCF_031389465.1 of Pseudolysinimonas sp. Lineage (GTDB taxonomy): Bacteria > Actinomycetota > Actinomycetes > Actinomycetales > Microbacteriaceae > Pseudolysinimonas_A. The sequence continues at coordinate 3,268 of NZ_JANMSQ010000138.1, read as the reverse complement.
CGCTCTGCTCACCTTCATCGGGTTCGGGTTGTTCGGCGCCGACTCCGAGGTGCGGTTCGTCTGGAGCGACACCGGTCAGGGGTCGGTCATCCCGCCGCTCGTCGTGCACTCGCAGACGCTGTGCCTCGTGCTGGGCGGGCTCGCCCTGGCCTGCGCGATGGGAGCTGCGGTCTTCTCGTGGCGCCGTCGTCCGGTGCCGCTCGGCTTCACGTTCCTCACCGCTCTCGCGTTCCTCATCGGGCTCGTCGCCTGGGTCGGTGAAGGCGGCGATGTGCCCGTCGTCTTCCTGCTGACCGGCACGATCGGGCTCTCGACTGCCGTGATCTTCGGGTCGCTCGCCGGCATCATCGGCGAGCAGGGTCGGCGTCGTGAACATCGCGATCGAAGGGCAACTGCTCGGCGGCGCGTTCACCGCGGCGGTCGTCGCGAGTGTCACCGACAACCTCTACGTCGGGCTCCTGGCCGGGATGCTCACCGGTGCACTCATCTCGATGGTGCTCGTGACCTTCTCGATCAAGTACCTCGTCGACCAGATCATCGTCGGTGTCGTGCTGATCGCCCTCATGGTGGGCCTGACGAACTTCTTCTATTCCGCAGCGCTTGCCGACAATGGGCAAGAGCTCAACTTCCCGGGCACGCTGCCGTTCCTTTCCATCCCGCTGCTCAGCGACATCCCGGTCCTCGGGCCGGTGCTGTTCGACCAGCGGCTGACGACCTACATCATGTTCGTCCTTGTTCCGGTCGTCTGGTTCTTCCTGTTCAAGACCCGGTGGGGACTGCGCATCCGGGCGCTCGGGGAGCATCCCCTCGCCGCCGACACGGTCGGCATCAACGTCAACCGCTGGCGGTTCTGGACGGTCACCGCGGCTGGCCTGATCGCCGGACTTGGCGGCGCGGCGCTCACGCTCGGCTCGATCGGACCGTTCGTGCGCGACATGAGCGCCGGGCAGGGCTTCATCGCGCTCGCCTGCGTCATCCTGGGTCGCTGGAATCCATTCCTCGCTGCCGCGGCGGCACTGCTGTTCGGCTTCTCACGCAACTTCCGGATCTGGGCCGGTCAGGCCGGGTCGGAGATTCCTCCCGACCTCATCGCGACGACGCCCTATGTGGTGACCCTCCTCGCCGTCGCCGTGCTCGTCGGGCGTGCCGTCGGACCGCGGGCGGTCGGCAAACCGTACATCAAGGGGTAGCTGTGTCTTTGATCGACTGGGATGCGCTGCGGGCCGCCGCGAACGAGGCGATGAGCTGGTCGTACTCGCCGTACTCTCACTTCCCGGTGGGGGCAGCGGCGCTCGTCGATGACGGCCGCATCGTGCAGGGCGCGAACGTCGAGAATGCCTCCTATGGCGTCGGACTGTGCGCCGAGTGCGGCCTCGTGTCGGCGCTCGCGGCGTCGGGCGGAGGCAAGCTCGTCGCGTTCTCGTGCGTCGACGGCCACGGCAACGTGCTCATGCCGTGCGGCCGCTGTCGGCAGTTGCTCTACGAATTCTCGGCGCCCGGGATGCTGCTCGAAACCGTGTCGGGCATCAAGACGATCGACGAGGTGCTGCCCGACGCCTTCGGCCCGCGGCAACTGGAGGAATACGCAGGTGGTTGAGCCGTTCGACGCTGTCGACCTGATCAAGACCAAGCGGGACGGCGGGTCGCTCGGGGCGGAGCAGATCACCTGGCTGGTCGATGCCTACACCCGCGGCTATGTCGCCGACGAGCAGATGTCGGCGATGACGATGGCGATCTTCCTCAACGGGATGGCGCCCGCCGAGATCAAAGACCTCACGCTCGCGATGATCGCGACCGGCGAGACCCTCGACTTCTCGGGGCTGTCGAAGAAGACCACCGACAAGCACTCGACGGGCGGGGTCGGCGACAAGATCACCCTTCCGCTCGCGCCGCTCGTGGCATCCTTCGGGGTCGCCGTTCCGCAGCTATCGGGCCGCGGGCTCGGCCACACCGGCGGCACACTCGACAAGCTGGAGAGCATCCCGGGATGGCGCGCCAAGCTCGGAAACGCGGAGTTCATGCGCCAGCTCGAGGAGGTCGGCGCCGTCGTCTGCGCGGCCGGAGCCGGGCTCGCCCCCGCCGACGGGAAGCTCTACGCCCTGCGCGACATCACCGGCACCGTGGAAGCGATCCCGCTCATCGCGTCCTCGATCATGAGCAAGAAGATCGCCGAGGGGACGGCATCCCTGGTTCTCGACGTCAAGCACGGCTCGGGCGCGTTCCTGCAGGACCCGGCGCGTTCGCGGGAGTTGGCTGAGGTGATGGTGCGCCTCGGCAACGATGCGGGTACTCGCACGGTCGCCCTGCTCACCAACATGCATGTGCCGCTCGGGCTCGCGATCGGCAACGCCAACGAGGTGCGCGAATCCGTCGAGGTACTCGACGGCGGAGGGCCGGCGGATGTCATCGAGCTCACTGTCGCCCTCGCCCGCGAGATGCTCGCGCTCGCCGGGCTGCCCGACGCTGATGTCGACGCCGCGCTGAAGAACGGTCGCGCGATGGACTCCTGGCGCGCGATGATCACCGCACAGGGCGGTGACCCGGATGCCGCACTCCCGGTCGCTCGGGAAACCTCCGTGGTGGTCGCGGACCGTGACGGCATCCTCGTGAAGCAGGAGGCACTGCCGTTCGGGATCGCCGCCTGGCGCCTCGGTGCCGGCCGTGCCCGCAAGGAAGACCCCGTGCAACATGCCGCCGGGATCGACCTCCACGCGAAGCCCGGAGACCCGGTGCGCGCCGGCCAGCCCCTGTTCACCCTCTCCGCCGACGAGCCCGCCCGCTTCGCCCGCGCGCTCGAAGCACTCGAGGGTGCCTGGGCGATCGGCGACCCCGGTTCCCCGATCGACGACGGCGGCCCCCTCATCGCCGGCCGCGTCGACTGATTCGCGACCGCTACCCAGTTTGGCGAGCGCGCCTCCCATCGTGGGCGCGACGGCCGGAACGGGTAGCGCTCGCGCGTGAGAGCTGCGCCGTAGGCTGGATGGCGTGACGACTGACGCTGAGCGCATCCTTCCCGGCAGCCGGGTTCCGTTGGGCAAGCTGCCCAAGGTCTCGTTGCACGACCACCTCGACGGGGGGCTGCGGGCGCAGACCATCATCGACCTCGCGCCTGTTGCGGGAGTCGAGCTTCCGGCCGATACCGCGGAAGCCCTCGAAGCCTGGTTCCTCGAATCGTGCTCCAGCGGCGAACTCGTCGACTACCTGAAGACCTTCGACATCACGATCGCGGTGACCCAGACGGCGCAGAACCTGACGCGCATCGCACGGG
>NZ_JANMSQ010000283.1:0-1809 GCF_031389465.1 Pseudolysinimonas sp. | reverse complement strand
GCTGCTGCGATGGCGCTCCCACGAGCGCGACGACCTGTTCGCGAGTGCCGACGACTTTCTCGCCGACCTGCAGCCCGACGAGTTGCGGGCATTTCCGAAGGTCGGCGCCGCACTCGTGCCGCTGCACCGTGCGATGGTGGCGTGCGCCACGACGATCGGCGACCTTGCGGTGCCGGGGCCGACCGCGTATCCGCTCGACGTGCCCGTCACCCCGCGGTACTTTCTGTCGGCGGTGAAACGGGTACTCGACCGGGGACACGCGCACCGCCTGTTCTTTGCGACCCCCGAGAACCGGGATCTCGCGTACGTCGTTCTCAACTCGTCGCTCGCCTACTGGTGGTGGCGGGCCTACGAAGGCGGAATCACCGTTTCGCGCACGATCCTCAGCTCGGTACCGGTGCCGATCGGGGCTGCCGACCCCGCTCTCGTCGCGGCACTCGAGGCGTCGGAGCGCGAGAACGTGGTCGTGAAACGCAACGCCGGACGCCCCAACGAGAACGTCAAACACCCGTGGCGTCTCCTGAGGATGCTCAACCAGGCGGTCGCCCCCGACTACGTCGACGACCTGCTCGCCACCCACGCCAACTCCCACCTCGGCACCGCCACTCCCACCTCACCCACCACCCGCAGGTCGAGTGCCGCCCGCGAAGCGGTCGGTGTATCGAGACCCACCCTCGAGAAACCACCTCCGAGAAGCCACCCGAAAGCTTCCAGCGCATGAAGCTCCCGCTCTGGCCGGCCGGATCCACGAGCGGTTCCCCCGAATTCGACACCCTGCGCGACCGTCTGGTCGCCGACGACAACCTCCGCGAGGAGCTCGAGGCGGCTCTGCGCGCGAACGTGAGCCGCATCGACCCGACCGATCGGGCGAACCGCTTCGGGTCGGGCGCGGCCGTCGAGTGGATCATCGCGGCGGCGGCGTACCAGTCCGGCATCCTCTCGGTGCCCGGTGGGCACAACGCCGACGGGTTCGACCTGCAGTCGCTCCGCGATCGGGTGCGCGGGCTGTGGAGTGTGAAGAACACGACGAAGGCAAGCGGCTTCCGGCTCACCAATGGGATGAGCGGCGCCGGTCGCGGGTTCACGGAAGCCGTCATTCTGCTCTCCCCCGCTCTGCCGGGGTTGACGTTCGCGCATCCGGAGTTCCATCCCGACCTCGCTGCCGCGGTTCAGCAGAAGGATGACCACACCTTGTTGCCCCTGCGCGATGCGCTTCGGCACGCCGAGGAGCACCCGGAATGTGTCGCTCCGATCCGGATGCCGGTGAACCCGAAGACCGGTCGCGACGACCCGTGGATGGATTACGTGAAGTCGCTGCTCGAGCCGCAACGATTTCCGCGGTTGTCGAAACTGTTTCTCGATGCGGTGCCGCCGCAGCGTTCTCTGGCGACCGAGATTGTCGAACTCGCGAAGCTGCGGGATGCCGGAACCCTCACCGAGTCGCAGTTCGTGGCGGCGATCAACCGCATCACCGCCGGCTGACTTCAGCCGGTCTCGAAACCGGGTGTATCGAAACCGCGAGGCTCCGCGGGTTGAGTGCCGCCGAAGGCGGTGTATCGAAACCCCGAACCTTAGCGGGGCGGACGGGTCGTGTCACCCCCCTTTCCGCGAGTGCCGAGTGTGGCGTGTGCTGGGAGCGGACTCCCCCGCCCTCGAGGCGCCGACGAGGGAGTTCCGGAAGGAATACATCGATGGGTCGCCACAGCATGAACTACGAGCCCCACATCAGCGAGGTCGCCGCAGCATCACCCGAGGCATCCGGGCTCGGCGCCTGCGGCGCGCCGGGCACACCCGGCTGAAATGGCTCAC
>NZ_JANMSQ010000282.1:0-3540 GCF_031389465.1 Pseudolysinimonas sp. | reverse complement strand
GCTGCTGCGCAACTCGCTCCTCGCGGGACTCGTGCTCGGGATCGTCGGCGGACTCATCGGAGTCTTCGTGATGTCGCGCGACCTGGCGTTCGCGGTGCACGGTGTCAGCGAGCTGTCGTTCGCAGGTGCCGCCGCAGGTCTGCTCACCGGCGTCGGCGTGGTCACCGGATCGATCGCAGGATCGCTGATCGCCGCCGTGCTGATCGGGCTGCTCGGTGCGCGGGCGCGCGATCGCAACTCGATCACCGCAGTGCTGATGCCGTTCGGGCTCGGCCTCGGCATCCTGTTCCTCGCCCTCTACCCGGGTCGGGCGTCGAACAAGTTCGGGTTGCTGACCGGGCAGATCGTCGCGGTCGACGACCCGCGGCTCGGGGTGCTCGCGATCGTCGGCGCGATCGTCGTAGTCGGGCTACTAATCCTGTGGCGCCCGCTCACCTTCGCGAGCGTGGACGCCGAGGTGGTGGCTTCGCGAGGGGTACCGACACGCGCGCTGTCGATTGCGTTCATGGTGCTGCTCGGACTGTCGGTCGCGATCGGCGTCCAGGTCGTTGGGGCGCTGCTTGTGCTGTCGGTGCTCGTCACACCGGCAGCGGCGGCCCTTCGAGTGTCGTCGTCGCCGGTCGTCGTACCGGTGCTGAGCGTGACGTTCGCCACCGTGTCGCTGGTGGGAGGCATTCTGCTCGCCCTCGGCGCAAGCGTTCCGATCAGCCCGTACGTGACGACGATCTCGTTTCTGATCTACCTGGTGTGCAGACTGGTCGGCAGAGCGCGAAACCGAAAGACGGTGAGAACGACATGAAGCGCAACACCTGGCAGCGGGATGCGGTGCGCGAGGCGCTCGGCGAGTCCGACGGTTTCGTCAGCGCGCAGTCTCTGCATGCTTCCCTCAAGGGCGGGGGTTCGACCGTCGGCCTCGCGACCGTGTACCGCGCACTCGCCGACCTGGCGACCGAGGGCGAAGCCGACTCTCTGCAGCAAGACGGCGAGAGCCTTTATCGCGCGTGCACGCCCAACAGTCATCACCACCACCTGATCTGCCGGTCGTGCGGAACCACGGTCGAGATCGCGGCGGATGAGGTCGAGACCTGGGCACAAACGGTCGCCGCCCAGCACGGGTTCACGCAACCGCGGCACATCGTGGATGTCTTCGGCTATTGCCCGGACTGCACCCGCACGGCAAACTGACGATAGCTCGCCGTCAACCCACTGACGGCCCTCATCCGTCGGGGTGACATGACGACCTCTCGCCGCACGCTTCTCGCACTCGCCGGCATTCCGTTGCTGCTCGCCCTCTCGGCGTGCGTCCCGAGCGACCCCACCCCGCGTCCCACCAGCACGTCGACCTCATCGCCGACTCCTGAAGAGTCCGAGAGCGCGAGCCCGACGCCGACCGCCGGGGAAGCCTCCACCGCCGCGTTGGTCGTGGTTACGGCAACCGGCATCTCCGTATTCGGAACCGATGGCTCGACCCTCGCGAGCGAGACGTACCGCACCGATGCCGCCACCGTCGCCGCGCACCTCGCCGAAGCCCTCGACGAGGAAGTGGCCGTCACGAACCTCCCTGAGGTGGAGGGCGGCGTCTGCCCGGCGCAGACCGTCTACACCTTCGGCGGGCTGGATATCTCGACGCCGCCCGGGATCGGGTCGGCGGGATTCCTTGAATCGGGTGACCTGTACGACGCTTACGTTTCGGGAGCCACCACGGCGGGTGGTGTGGCGATCGAGACGGTCGCTGGGCAGCGGGTGGGGTCGACTCGCGCCGCCTTCGAAGCAGCGGTCGGCGATGAAATCCGGCTCGAGCAGTACGAACCGAACATCGCGTACGGGTTCGACATCGTGAACCCTGAGGCCGGCCCGTATGACTACATCGGCGTTCAGGGGTGGTTCGACGATGACGGCCGGATGTCTGGGTGGGGCGCCCCCGCTGCCATCGGGTTCGTCGGCGGCTGCAGCTAGCCCTGAGCGCTGTTGCCCGCAGGGCCATCCTCACGTAGTATCGACAAGTTGTCCCGGAAACGGGGCTTCTTGTACGTGCCCCTCGGCCTTGGCCGGGAGGTTCACGTGCCGACAAGTGACCTTGGGTGGGGCGATCGCCCCACGGTAGCTAGGTGGATGTCGTCTAGGGACGCGTTCGCCACGATTTTGGAGGAACCATGGCAGCCGTGTGCCAGGTGACCGGAGCCGTACCCGGCTTCGGACACAACATCTCGCACTCGCACCGCCGGACGAAGCGCCGCTTCGACCCGAACGTGCAGAAGAAGAAGTACTACGTCCCGTCGCTTCGGCGCACGATCACCCTCACGCTGTCCGCCAAGGGCATCAAGGTGATTGACGCCCGCGGCATCGAAGCTGTGGTCCAGGACCTCCTGGCCCGTGGGGAGAAGATCTGATGGCTAAGCAGCAGGATGTTCGACCCATCATCAAGCTCCGCTCCACCGCCGGCACCGGGTACACCTACGTGACCCGCAAGAACCGCCGCAACGACCCCGACCGCATCGTGCTCAAAAAGTACGACCCGGTGATCCGTAAGCACGTCGAATTCCGCGAGGAGCGCTAACCATGGCGAAGAAGAGCAAGATCGCGCGGAACGACCAGCGCAAGATCATCGTTGAGCGGTACGCCGCGAAGCGTCTGGAACTGAAGAAGGCGCTCGTCGACCCGAACGGCACCGACGAGTCCCGCGAGGCGGCCCGTTCGGGCCTGCAGAAGCTGCCGCGCAACGCCTCGCCGGTGCGCCTGCGCAACCGCGACTCGATCGACGGCCGCCCCCGTGGCGTGCTCGCCAAGTACGGCATCTCGCGGGTGCGTTTCCGCGACATGGCGCACCGCGGCGAACTGCCCGGCATCACCAAGTCGAGCTGGTAACCACTCGTTCACACCGAAAACCCCGGTCCTTCCCAGGATCGGGGTTTTCGTGCGTTTGCCCATAGATACGCCGCACCGGGTCGAATTCCCCGGAAATCCCGATGTTTCCTGTTAGTTTCAAGGCGGTTCCGGGGGAGTTCCTCTCCGGCCGCCATCGAACACACAAGGTCCGAGGAGGACATCATGGCTGACAAGTCACTCAACAAGGCCGATCTCGTGGCCGCAATCGCCGCGGACTCAGGTCAGGGCCAGGCAGCGGTCTCCGCCGTCGTCGACTCGCTGTTCGCCGTCCTCGCCAAGTCGCTCTCCGACGGCGCGAAGGTCAGCATTCCGGGATGGCTGAGCGTCGAGCCGACGCAGCGCGCAGCGCGCATGGGCCGCAACCCCGCCACCGGCGAATCGATCCACATCGCCGCGAGCGTGGGCGTGAAGGTCTCGGCCGGCAGCAAGCTGAAGGCTGCGGCCAAGAAGTAACTGCTTCTCCGCAAGAGGCGTCGACTATGAGGTCGGCGCCTTTTGTCGTCTCCCGTCCCGCTTTTCGGGGGGTCGGCGGACTGGCGGGCAACGCGCGACGAGAGGATTACGCCGCACTTTGCCCGCCAGACCGCCTCACGTTCTGGGCACGATCCGCGCAACTCGGGGCGACGTAGGCTGAGCGGGTGCTTCGCCTTGCCC
>NZ_JANMSQ010000273.1:0-3003 GCF_031389465.1 Pseudolysinimonas sp. | reverse complement strand
GACGCCCCGCTCACCCAGCCGGTCGCCGCGGTGCAGAAGGCGTCACGCCGGGCGGGGTCGAAGGCGACCGCCCCGGCGGCCGAAGCCCCGGCCGAGCCCCCTGCGGAGCAGAAACCCGCCGGGCGCGCCCCGCGGCGCGCGAAAGCGGCGGCATCCAGCTCACCCCCCTCGGCGAGCGACCCGTTCCGCGAGCCCTGAGATGGACCGACGCCTGCTCCCCGTCGCCATTGGCATCGTCGTCGCCATCGTCGCAGCGGTGATTGCGGTCGTCGTATTCGCTCCGCCCACTGCCCCCGGTACCGCTCCGCCGTCACCGACATCCCTCGTCGGTGACGGCACCCCGACGCCCGAGTCGACCGCGCCGCCTCCCTCGGTCGGCGCGTACGTCGAGTACTCCGACGACGCGATCGCCCAGGCGGAGGGTCGCGTGCTGCTCTTCTTCCACGCGCCGTGGTGCCCGCAGTGCCGGTCGATCGAGAGCGACATCCTCGCCGAGGGGGTTCCCGCCGGGGTGACGATCATCAAGATCGACTACGACAGCCGCCAGGACCTCCGGCAGCAGTACGGCGTCACGTTGCAGACGACCTTCGTCGAAGTGGATGCCGCCGGCACCGAGTTGCAGAAACATGTCGCGTACGACGACCCGCACCTCGCCGCCGTGGTCGCGGCGATGCTCTAGGTAGTCGCCGTCGTGCTCGGCCTCACCGTCGTCGCGTTCGTCGCGGGGGTGCTCACCGTCGCGGCGCCGTGCGTGCTGCCGCTGCTTCCGGTGATCGTCGGCGGCTCGATCGCGCGTACTTCGGCCGACGGCACGGTCGCCGCCCGCCAGTGGTACCGACCGCTCGTGATCGCCGCGTCGCTCGCGGTCTCGGTCGTCGCTTTCACGCTGCTGCTCAAAGCCACGACCGCGCTGCTCGGGGTGCCGCAGCTGGTGTGGCAGATCATCGCCGGGGCCATCCTGATCGCCTTCGGGCTCACGCTCGTGTTCCCGTGGCTCTGGGAACGACTGATGCTCACCACGGGCATCCAGAATCGCGCCAACGCCGCACTCGACAGCTCGTCGCGCCGCGGCGGGGTGGGCGGCGACATCCTGCTCGGTGCAGCGCTCGGTCCCACCTTCTCGAGCTGCTCGCCCACCTACGCGCTCATCGTCGCGACCGTGCTGCCGGTGTCGTTCGGCGAGGGGCTCGTCTACATCGTCGCCTACGCCGTCGGACTCGCCGCGACGCTGCTGCTCGTCGCATTGCTCGGTTCGGCGCTTGCTCGGCGACTCGGCTGGCTGAATCGACCCGACGGGTGGTTCCGGCGGATCGCCGGGGTGCTGCTCGTGCTCGTCGGCGTCGCCGTCATCCTCGGGCTCGACAAACTGGCGCAGGCGTGGATTCTGGAACAGGGCTGGTACGACCCGATCGAGCAACTCGAACGCAGCCTCTTCGGCTGACCTCGACACCGCGATCGATCTGCCGCTTAACGCCACAGGGCCGACGCGGGAACATAGCTCCCGCGTCGGCCCTGATCCGATCAGGCGTCGAGCCCGCTGAAGGTCGGCGTGGCGTCGGTGCCGTTCCAGGTGACGCGGAAGGTGAACGCCTCCTCGAGTGCCTCGTAGTAGGCGTCGGCCTCATCCTCGGTGATCGTGCCGGCGGCGAGCAGGTCGTCGATGGCAACGCCCCATGAGTCGACGAGTGCATCGATCAGCGTGTCAGTACCGACGCCGAGCTCCTCTGCGACATCCGAGAGGTTCTGCCCGGCGTCCATCCGCACGTGGAGTTCTTCGTGCGTGATGGCGAGCACGGTGTCGAGCACACCCTGCACCGGCCGATGACCACGGTGGCGGTCGAGGCTCGCGTCGCCATAGGCGTCTTGGATGAGGGCGATCAGCTCCGCCTCGGTGGTGACGGCGGACGCGTCGACGGTTTCGCCCGCGCCACCGGCCGGGGCGCCCGCGCTCTCAGTGGCGGTCGTCGTCGCGGTCTCGGTCGCGGTGTCGGTCGCGGTGACCGCGGCTGCCGTGCAGCCGGTGAGCGCAAGAACGCTTGCCAGGGTGACGGCAACAACCTTCATCGGGATCTTCATGGGGGGCCCCTTTCAGCGGGCTTCGTGGTGGATTGCCCCACCGTGTCGCCGCTTTCTCGGGATTTCCTATGAGCAAGTTATGGGTCGGGTGTGCATCAGATTTCTCAAGGCAACCCAGTGTCGCCTCTTAGGTTGTTCATAGGATTCGGCCCCACCGTGTTCCCATGCGAGCACTCCGTACCCTCTGGCTGGCGGCCGGAGCAGCCGTCACCGCCGTCGTCCTGACTGTCATCCCCGTCGCCGCAGCGCAGGCGCACAGCCTCGAGAGCAGCACGATCTCCGTGGTGCTCGGCGAGGAGTCCGCCGACGCGACCGTGTCGATCGCCCTCGAGACCCTCGACGGTGTGCTCGGCACCGACTACGCGACGAACGGCGAACTCACGGATGCCGACATCGCGAGCATCACCGAGTACCTGAACGAGCACCTCACCGTGACCGGTGCCGACGGTGTGGAGTGGGCGGAGACCTACTCGAACGCAGAGGTCGAGGCGGTTGAAGGCATCCAGTCGTTCAGCGTGGACGTGTCGTTCGATACCGGCGACGCCGACCCGAGCTCGTTCACGATCGAGTACGACGCGATCATCGAATCGGATGCCAGCCACCAGGCCGTCGTCGTTCTCACCGACGCGAACGGCGACATCTCCACCGCGGGCGTCATCGACGCGAACGACGCGACCCTGCAGATCGGCACCGCGGTCGAGCCGGGGCTGCTCGACATGATCGGCTTCGGCTTCCACCACGTTCTCGAAGGCGCCGACCATCTGCTGTTCCTCGTCACCCTGCTGCTCGTCTCTCCGCTCGTCGTCGTCTCACGGCGCTGGCAGCCGCGCGACGGGTTTCTGCGGTCGCTGCGCGGCGTCGTCGGCATCGTGACGGCGTTCACGATCGGCCACACCCTCACCCTCATCGCCTCGGCGTTCGGCTGGG
>NZ_JANMSQ010000247.1:0-3507 GCF_031389465.1 Pseudolysinimonas sp. | reverse complement strand
AGCAGCCAGAACACCAGCGTGGCGCCGAGCCCAAACCGCCCGAGTCGCCGGTCACCCGCGAGCACCTGCGCCGAGCCGGGGATGAAGAGGTTGAGCACGACCAGCCACCACCCGCGACGCGACATGAATCGCGACGAGCGGAGGTCCGGGTTACGGACCGACGATGTGGCCTGACTCACGAGCCGTCTGCGAGGCGAGCGTTCTTCTCGGCGACCATCCGCTCGAGACCGGCCGCGAACTCTTCAAGCTTCGCCGTGAGCGCGTCATCCGAGACGGCGAGGATGCGAGCCGCGAGGAGGCCAGCGTTGCGGGCGTTGCCGATTGCGACCGCGGCCACCGGGATGCCGGCGGGCATCTGCACGATCGACAGTAGGGAGTCCAGGCCGTCGAGGTTCTTGAGCGGCACCGGCACGCCGATCACCGGCAGGGTCGTGACTGAGGCGATCATCCCCGGCAGGTGCGCGGCGCCGCCGGCTCCCGCGATGATGACTCGGATGCCGCGCCCGGCCGCCTCTGCGGCGAAGTCGATCATGGCGCGGGGGGTGCGATGCGCCGAGACGATCCTCACCTCGTGCGGGATCCCGAACTCGTCAAGCGCCGCGACAGCGTCGTTCATGACCGGGAGGTCGGAGTCCGATCCCATGACGACGGCGACGAGCGGAGGCACGGCGCCATGTTATGGCTCAGGCCTCGAAGAACCCTGCCGCGGCACGCGCCCGAGCCCGGACATCCGCAAGATCGGTGCCCGTTGCGGTGACGTGGCCGACCTTGCGCCCGGGGCGCGAGGCTTTGCCGTAGGAGTGGAATTTCACGCCCCGCTCGGCCGCAAACGCCGCCGGGTAGCGGTCGGGCATCGTCGCGGCCTCCGGACCGCCGAGCACGTTCACCATCACGGCCCAAGGAGCCGTCGGGCTCGGGTCGCCGAGCGGCAGGTCGAGGACGGCGCGGAGGTGTTGCTCGAATTGGCTCGTCACCGCACCGTCGATGCTCCAGTGCCCGCTGTTGTGCGGGCGCATCGCGAGTTCGTTGACTAGGAGCCGCCCATCTGCGGCTTGGAACAGCTCCACCGCGAGCACCCCGGTCACTTCGAGGCCCGCCGCGATCGTCTCCGCGATGCCGCGCGCTTCGACGGCGAGATCCCCGGCATCGGGTGCCGGGGCTAGGACCTCGGCGCACACCCCGTCGCGCTGGATGGTCTCGACAAGCGGCCAGGCAGCCATCTCACCCGACGGCCGGCGCGCGACCTGTTGGGCGAGTTCGCGGCGGAAGTCGACGAGTTCCTCGGCAAGCAGTTCGCCCTCGGCGAGCCAGTCGGCGGCGTCGGCGGAGGCGCGCACCACGCGGACTCCCTTGCCGTCGTATCCGCCGCGAGGCGTCTTGACGACCGCGACGCCGCCGTGTTCGGCGAGGAAACTTTCGAGATCGGCTTCGGTGCGGATGACGGCCCAACCCGGCATCGGCACGCCGAGAGCGGCGAGCCGTTCGCGCATCCGGATCTTGTCCTGCGCTGCCTCCAGCGCGTCTCTCCCGGGCCGGACAGTCACGCCCGACGCCTCGAGCCGCGCGAGCACCTCTTGAGGGACGTGTTCGTGGTCGAAGGTCACGACATCGACATCGGCGGCGAACCCGAGCACTGTCTCGGCCTCGCGGTAATCGCCGATGACGGTCGCGGCGAGGCGTGCCGAGGAGTCCGCCGACTCGGCGAGCACTCGGATCTCGATGCCCAGGGCGACGGCGGGAGACACCATCATCCGCGCGAGCTGACCGCCGCCGATCACTCCGACGCGCACGGCTCCTCCTTCGGGCGGATTACGCTGGACCCCGCCCGTACTCGACCCTAGTCGGGCCGATGAGCGACGAGATCGAGACGAGAGCGATGCGTGCCCTGATCGCCCAGTTCACCCGCTTCGGGCTGGTCGGACTCGTCGGGCTCGTGGTCGACGTGGGGTTGTTCAACCTTTTGTCGCTGACGGTGTTGCGCCCCGACGACGTGCACGAGGGTCCCATCATCGCGAAGGTCATCTCGACCTCGGTCGCCATCATGTGCAATTGGATGGGCAACCGGCATTGGACCTTCCGCGCCCATCGCGGCCGCCAACTGTTGCGCGAAGGAATCGAGTTCGCGCTGGTCAGCGTCGGCGGGATGCTGATCGGTCTGTTCTGTCTCTGGGTCTCCCACTATCTGTTGGGTTTCGACAACCTGCTCGCCGACAACATCTCCGGGAACGTCATTGGACTCGGTCTGGGCACTTTGTTTCGCTTCACCCTGTACAAGCTCTGGGTCTTCGCGCCGCGACGAGGCGAGCGGATGCCGGTCTTCCCGCCGACCACGGCGAAGAGCACGGTTGAGGCCGACGAATCGGCTGCGGATCAGGCTCGGCCGAGTCCCCGGTAGATCCAGCCGGCCGCTCGCCAGACCGCCGGGTCGAGAACGTTCCGCCCGTCGATCAGGATGCGCTGGGTGGGCTCGAGGTCTGTCGGCAGGAGTTCGCGGAAGTCAGCCCACTCGGTCAACAACACGACGGCATCCGCCCCGCGTGCGGCAGTCGCCGCGTCGTCGACGTACTCGAGTTCGGGAACGAGCCGCTCGGCGCTGTGTCGTGCCGCGGGGTCAGTCGCGATGATGTGCGCACCCGCGGCGCGCAACTGACGGGCGACGTCGAGTGCGGGCGAGTCCCGAACGTCGTCGGAGTCCGGTTTGAAGGCGAGCCCCAGCAGCGCGATGCGCGCCCCGGAGAGGTCGCCCACGGTCTCGACCAGCAGTTCGACGACGCGCGTGCGACGACGCAGGTTGATGGCGTCGACCTCCCGCAAGAAGCCGACCGCATGCCCAACACCGAGCTCTTCGGCGCGCGCAGCGAAGGCCCGGATGTCCTTCGGAAGACAGCCGCCGCCAAAACCGACCCCCGCGTTGAGAAAGCGACGGCCGATGCGGGCGTCATGTCCGATCGCGTCGGCGAGGGCCGTGACGTCGGCACCGGTCACTTCCGCGATCTCGGCCATGGCGTTGATGAACGAGATCTTCGTTGCGAGGAACGCGTTCGCTGCGACCTTCACCAGCTCGGCCGTCGGCAGGTCGACGACCAGTCGCGTGACGCCCTGGGCGAGGGCATCGGCATACACGGCATCGAGCCGCGCCACCGTCGACTCGTCACCCTCGGGGACGCCGTACACGATCCGGTCGGGCCGAAGGGTGTCCTGGATGGCAAAGCCCTCGCGCAGGAACTCGGGGTTCCAGGCCAAGGCGATGTCGCGCTCCGCGAGCACGGCGGCGAGTCGACCCGCGGTGCCGACCGGAACGGTTGACTTGCCGACCACGAGCGAGCCCGGCCGGGCGTGCACGGCAAGGCCCGCGATTGCGGCGTCGACGTAGGTCAGGTCGGCCGCTCCGTCGATCCCTTGCGGTGTTCCGACCGCGACGAAATGCACATCGCGCGCGGCGACGACCGAGAGATCTGTCGTGAACGTCAGCCGACCCGAATCGAGGGATGCCCGCAACAGCTCCGC
>NZ_JANMSQ010000171.1:0-6464 GCF_031389465.1 Pseudolysinimonas sp. | reverse complement strand
CGTTCGCGTCGTACGAGAGTGCGACATCCGGGGCGACCAGGCTCGGGGTCAACTCCATGTCGAGCCCCAGCGGCGCGAAGATGCGCTCGGCGAGGAAGATCGGCAGTGGCTGCCCGCTCACGCGACCGACGACTTCGGCGAGCAGGATGTAGTGGGAGTTCGAGTAGCTGTACCCGCTGCCGGACTCGAGTCGAGTGAGCCCCCGGATGGCGTCGAGGATCCGGGCGTGGTCGGCTGCGTCGCTGAAGCCGATCCCGGCATCCTCGAGCTCGGTCCAGTAGTCCGGAACTCGGGCGGTGTGGTGCACGAGCTGGTCGAGAGTGACCGAGCGACCCCAGGCCGGCAGCCCGTCGATGTAGGTGCTCACCGAGTCGGCGAGAGAGAGTGCGCCGTCGCGTTGCAGCATCAGGATGGCGGTCGCCGTGAACTGCTTCGAGACGGATGCCATATCGAATCGGGTCTCGGTCGTGACGAGGTCACCGGTCGTCAGGTCGGCGATGCCCGTCGCGCCCGCCCACACGACCTCGCCGCGCACACCGACGGCCCCCGAGCATCCCGGCCGCGTCGGATCGATGAGTTCGGCGAGGGCGTCGTCGCTCAGGAGGTCGCGCTTGTCGATTGTCGTTGTGGCGTAAGCGCGGGGGGCGACCGCGAGGGTCGGGGGCGTCGCGGCGCAGCCGGCGAGCAGCGAGGTCAACGCCACGGCGGCCATCGACCGGAAGAGCAGTCGCGACGAGTGCACCGCACCACGCTACCTGGGCGTCGTTGCCCTATGCGGAGCGCGCGCGAATCAGGTTCGCCCACGGATCGTCGAACTCGAGAGTGAGGCCGTCGTCGCGGGTCGGCACGCCGTAGTGCGCCATCCGCTCGCCGAGCTCGCCGAGATCGTCGGATCCGGGCAGCACGATGTCGACCCGGCCGAGGCCGAGGGTGCGCTGCCGGCGGCCGGCCCCGCGGGAGTTCCAGACGTTCATCGCCATGTGGTGGTGGTAGCCGCCCGCGCTCACGAAAACGGCCGTCCTGGGGATCTCAGCGGTGCTCGCAAAGCCGAGGCGGTCAACGTAGAACTCCCGCGCCGTGTCGACATCGCCGACCGACAGGTGGATGTGGCCGACCCGGGCATCCCCGAATCCCGCCCCCGACATCCCCTCCTCGGTGAGGTTCTCGTTGAGGAATGCGTTCGGGTCGAGGTACAGCGTGCTCATTTCAATGGCGCCGTGTGCCCAGCTCCACTCGGAGCGGTCGCGGTCCCAGTAGAGCTCGACGCCGTTGCCTTCGGGGTCGTTGAAGTAGAACGCGTTGCTCACCAGATGGTCGCTCGACCCGGTGAACGACCCGGGGTGCTGCCGCGCGACGGAGTACACGGCGGCGGCAAGTGCTGCCTTCGTGTCGAACAGGATCGCGGTGTGGAACAGCCCCGCTTCGTGCGGGGCGGCGTGTCGAAGTTCTGGGGAGTGTTCGAGCACGACGACCGAACGCGCGCCGCGACCGAGCGCGACGCGCGGCCCGTCGGTGGCGAGTACGTCGAGGCCGACGGCATCCCGGTAGTACGCGGTCATCGCGTCGAGGTCGGCGACGTTCAGGGTCACCGCTCCCATGGCGGTGTCGGCGGCGAGTAGCTCGGGCGTCATGTCACCGATAACGCATCTCGAGGCCGGGAAATGCCCGGTCAGAACCGCTTCTCGAAGCAGATCGACAGCTCCGAGTCGGCGTAGTAGCCGAAGTTCGGGATGCGCGTGTAGCCCTCGCGTTCGTAGAACCGCACGGCGTCGGGCTGCTCGTCGCCGGTTTCGAGTACGAGCCGATCCCAGCCGCGGGAACGTGCCTCGACCTCGAGGTGGCGCAGAATCGCGGTCGCCACGCCCGTGCCCCGTCGGCCGGGGATGACGTACATGCGCTTGATCTCACCGTGCGACGCGTCGAGGGTGCGCAGGCCTCCGCAGCCGACCGCGTCGCCGCCGTCGTAGGCCAGGAAGAAGATCGTGATGTCGGCCGCCGACGGCTTCGGCCCGGGCTCGGAGTCAGGGGTGCCGTAGCGGACCGCGATCTCGGCCTGCTGGTCGGTGCGCAGCCGGTCGCTGTCGGGGTGGTCCCAGGTCACCTCACGGAGTTCGATCACGGCAGTTCCGTCACGACTCGCTCATGAAGCGGTCGACCAGCTCCTGGTAGCGCACCGCGGTGCGCTCGACGATGTCGGCAGGAAGCTCGGGAGGTTCGCCGGTGCGGTCCCAGTTTGCGGCGAGCCAGTCGCGCACGATCTGCTTGTCGAAGCTCTCCAACCGGTTCATGCCACCCGCGGCATACGTCTCGGCATCCCAGTACCGGCTGGAGTCGCTCGTGAGCACCTCGTCGGCGAGTACCGGATGATCGCTGCCCGGGTCGCGGCCGAACTCGAACTTCGTGTCGGCCAGCAGGATTCCGCGCTCTTCCGCAATAGCGGATGCCGTTGCGAAGATCCGCAGGCTGGTCTCCCGCAGCGCTTCGGCATCCGCGGCACCGACGATCTCGACCATCCGCTCGAACGTGATGTTCTCGTCGTGCTGGCCGAGCGGCGCCTTGAAGGCGGGGGTGAAGATCGGCTCGGGCAACTCATCGCCCTCCTCGAGCCCGGCGGGCAGCTCGATGCCGCACACGGTCTGGGAGACGCGGTACTCCGCCCAGCCCGAGCCGGCTAGGTAGCCGCGCACGACACACTCGATCGGATACATCTCGAGCGTGTGCACGATCATCGTGCGACCCGCCAGTTCGGGCGGGAGGTGTGCGCCGAGTGACGGGTGCGCCGCCGCGAGGTGCGTGGGTTCACCGAGCCGCCCGAACCACCACAACGAGAGCTGCGTGAGGAGGGCGCCTTTGCCGGGGATGCCGGGCGTGAGGATGTGGTCGAACGCGCTCACCCGGTCGGAGGTCACGACGAGCAGCCGCCCAGGATGCGCGGCCGACTCGTAGAGGTCGCGAACCTTGCCCGAGTAGAGGTGGTGCCAGCCCAGAGCTTCCAGGCGGGAGTCGACGGTCATAGCTTCTTGTGCATCACTGCACCCTCTCTGCGATGTCGTGCCGGTAGTGACTGCCCTCGAGGCCGATGTCGGCCAACGCGGTGTAGGCGGCATCCCGAGCTGTGCTGAAGTCGGCGGCGCGCGCCACGACGCCAAGCACGCGGCCGCCCGTGGCGAGCAGCCGGTCACCCTGGCGCGCCGTCGCGGCATGGGCGATCGTCACCCCGGCGGGCAGTGCGCTGTCGAGCCCGGTGAGGACCCGCCCGGTGACGGGTGCCTCCGGGTAGCCCTCGCTCGCGAGCACCACGACGACGCACGGCTCGGGAGAGAACTCGGGGTCGGGCAGGTCGGCCAGCCCCCCGGTCGCGGCGGCGAGAAGCAAACCCGAGAGCGGGGTGACCAGCCGGGGCAGCACCACCTGGGTCTCGGGGTCGCCGAAGCGCGCGTTGAACTCGATGACGCGGATGCCGCGATCGGTGATCACGAGTCCGCAGTAGAGCAGACCGACGAACGGCGTGCCCTCCGCTTCGAGAGCGCGCACGGTGGGGAGCGCGATCGTGCGGCGCACCTCGTCGACGAACGCCGCCTCCGACCCGAAGCGCTCGTCGAGCCAGGGCAGCGGCGAGTAGGCGCCCATCCCCCCGGTGTTCGGCCCGGCATCCCCATCGCCGACGCGCTTGTAGTCCTGGGCGGGGCTGAGGGGCAGCACGTCGTGTCCGTCAGCGAGGAAGAAGAGTGACACCTCGGGGCCGCCCAGGTATTCCTCGACGAGCACCTCGCCCTGCTGCACGTAGTACCGCGCGTGGGCGAGGGCCGCGTCGCGGTCGTCGGTGACGATGACGCCTTTCCCTGCTGCGAGACCGTCGGCCTTCACCACGTGTGGGGCGCCCAGGTCGTCGAGCGCGGCCGCGACCTCGTCGAGCGTCACGGCATGAACCGAGCGCCCCGTCGGCACGTTGGCGACATCCATGATGCGCTTCGCGAACGTCTTCGAGCCTTCGAGCGCGGCGGCCGCCTTGTCGGGACCGAAGACCGGGATGCGGCGCTTGCGCACGGCGTCGGCGACTCCCGCCACGAGCGGCGCTTCCGGCCCGATCACGACGAGGTCGAACGCGTTGTCGGCGGCGTATTCGGCGACGAGTCGGCCGTCGGACGCATCGAGGGCGACGGTCTCGACGTCGGCCGCGATGCCCGCGTTGCCGGGAGCGGCGACGATCGTGTGACCCGCGTCCTCAGCGAGGAGGGCGGTGACGATCGCGTGCTCACGTGCTCCGGAGCCGAGAACCAGGATGCGCACCCTCCCAGCGTAGCGACGACGCTGTTGGTGCCCTCCCGAGGCAGGATGGGGGCATGCGCCGCGCCCTTGCTCTCCTGATGGCGGCCGGGCTCCTTGCCGTTGTGCCGGCGGGTGCGGCGGGTGCGTCCTCCGCACAAGCACCCGGCTGTGACGTCGTCTCGGCCGAACTGACCTGGGGGTTCAAAGAGTCGTTCCGCGCGTACATCGACGGCTCGATCGCCAACGGCGAGTGGACTGTCGCCGACGGCGCGACCTACGAGACGCCCACGTTCGGCTTCCCGGCCGGGGCCGGCCGCATCGACCCGCGCGATCCGAACGGGTCGATCTCGTTCACCGGATCGGTTCGGTTCACCGGGCATGGCGGCATTCTCGACACGACGATCGCCAACCCGGCGCTCATCGTGCGCGCGGATGGCACCGGCCTCCTCCTGCTCGACGTGAGCGGGCCGACGATGGACGGCGATGAGGTGTCGGTACTCGCGGCCCCGTTCCTCACTGTCGACCTCAGCGGGCAGAACCTTATCCCCGTCGACGGAGTCATCGCGATCGACGAGGCGCCGACAACGCTGACCGAGGAGGGAGCCGTCGCGTTCCCGAACTATGAGGTCGGGTCGGGGTTCGATCCCATAACGGTCGTCGCTGACGTCGGCGACTGCGACCTCGCTGGCCAGCCGATCGGCACCGACACCAAAGTAGACGTCACCGTGGAGGGGATGCCGTGGTTGGCCCTAGCGGTCGGCGCGCTGGCGGTTACCGCGGTGGCGGTCGTCGTCGCACTGGCCGTGGTCCGGTGGCGCCGACCGTGAGTATCCGTCGCCGCATCGCTGCCGCCGACGGGGTCATCGCGGTGCGTGCCGTTCTCGCCGGAGCCGACGATCGAGCGACGGTCGCCACGGCATCCAGGTATCTCCTGGAGCAACTCGCCGACGAAGCCGAAGGGCACACCGTCGAGGTACGCGTGCCGCCGTTCGGCGCCGTGCAGGCGATCCCCGGCCCCCGCCACACCCGCGGCACTCCGCCGAACGTCGTCGAGCTGGATGCCGCTACCTGGATCGCACTCGCCACCGGGGTCGAAACCTGGGATGCGGCGGTCGCCGACCTGCGGGTCACGGCGTCGGGTCAACGGGCGACCCTTGCCGAACACCTTCCGCTGCGATGGGCCCCTGATCCGGGTGGAGAATAGAGCCGTGAGTGAATCCGAAGTCAGCATCCGTCGTGCCCCGCGCATCGGCGTTTTTCTGATCTTCGGCGCGATGCTCGGCGCGCTCGTCACCCTCATCCTGACGAGCCTGTTCGAACCCGACCCCGCCGTCGGATTCCTCGCGTCGTTCGCCTACTTCTGCCTCTTCGGCATCCCGGCCGGCGTCGCACTGGGGGGCGTCGTCGCGTTGGCGCTCGACATCGTCTCGACCCGCCGTGCCCGCACCGTCACGGTCGCCCGCGACGACGTCTCCGACTCGGAGTAGCCTCCTTCGCGAGCGCTACCCGTTTCGGCGAACGCTCTCGCGACCCGGAGCGCACTCGACGAAACCGGTAGCGCTGGGCGCTAGGACGCCTGGTTCGACTCGACCCAAGCGAGGTACTCCGGGGTGACGGTGCCGGTGACGTAGTCGCCGGTGAAGCAACACATCTCGAGACCCTGGATATCGGAGCCCTCGAGAATCGCGGCCTCCATGTCGGCGACTTCCTGGTAGATCAGGTAGTCGGCGCCGAGGGCCGTCGCGATCTCGGGGATCTTCTTGCCGGCCGCGACCAGCTCGGCTCGGCTCGGCATGTTGATGCCGTAGACGTGCGGGTAGCGCACCGGCGGAGCGGCCGACGTGAAGGTGACCGAGTTGGCGCCGGCCTGGCGGGCCATGTCGACGATCTCGGTGGAGGTCGTGCCGCGCACGATGGAGTCGTCGACGATGAGCACGTTCTTGCCCTTGAACTCACTCGACATCGCGTTGAGCTTCTGTTTGACGCTGCGGCGGCGCTGTTCCTGCCCGGGCATGATGAACGTTCGGCCGACGTAGCGGTTCTTGTAGAAGCCTTCGCGATACGGGATGTTGAGCTTCTGCGCGACCTGCATCGCCGCCGGGCGGGACGAGTCCGGGATGGGCATCACGACGTCGATCGCCCCCGATGGCGTGTACCGCTCGATCGTGTCGGCGAGCCGGTTGCCGAGCCGCAAC
>NZ_JANMSQ010000141.1:0-4177 GCF_031389465.1 Pseudolysinimonas sp. | reverse complement strand
GTTCTCGGCGTCGTCGGCGTCGAAGAGCCCCTCGATGTCCGCCGCCGAGAACTCGCTCACCAGCCAGGCGGGTGTGACGCTCGGCTCCGACACGATCGCGGTCACCGATGTCACTGGCACGGCGACCTTCGGTTCGCTCGGCTACGGCCTGTACCTGGTGCAGGAGACTAACGGTCCGGCTACGATCACCGACCCCGCCAAGCCCTTCCTGGTCACCGTGCCGTTCCCGACCGGACCGGCGAATGCGACGAACCCGAACGAGTGGCTCTACACGGTGCACGTCTACCCGAAGAACGCCGTCGTCGGCCTCGACAAGGTGGTCAACAGCGGCGATGCGGGCTTCTTCACGGCGGGTGACTACGTGAGCTGGACCGTGACGGTCGACCTGCCGGTCCTCCCGAGCGGCGAGAACCTGACAACGGTCGTGCTCACCGACACCATCGACACCGCCGACCTCGCCTTCGTCACGACCGGAATCCCGGCCGGCATCTCGCCGCGCTCGATCTCCGTGTTCGATTCCGCGGGTGACCCCACGGCGTCGACCTTCGTCGAGACGACCCACTTCGTCTACAACATCGCGGGAGGCGTGCAGACGGTCACCTTCACTGCGGCCGGTCGCGCGCTCCTTGAGGCCGAGGCGCAGGGTGGCACGATCGAGTTCGTCGTTCCCACCCAGATCGTCACCCTTCCGGCGGGAGGGCTCGTCACGAACGACGTCAACTCCGTCGTCAACAGTTCCAGCCTCGACGCCGACGCGACTCAGGGTTTCGGTCAACTGCGCGTCCTCAAGTACTCCGAGACCGATGTCGCTGACACCCCGACGGACGTGCCGCTGGCTGGTGCCCGGTTCGAGCTGTATCACGACCTCGACAACGACGGCGTGCTGGATGTCGGCGAACCCCAGGTCGTGGTGGACGGCGCCGATGAGTGGGTTTCCGGCACCAACGGCGAGCTCGACATCGAGGCGCTCAAGCCCGGCAACTACCTGCTCGTCGAGATCGAGGCGCCCGTCGGGTACCAGACCCTCGGCACGGCGGCTCCGATCGATGTGACGATCGTCGTCGGAGAGACCGACGCGGCGAGCGTCAACTACAGCGCGGTCGAGAACCTTCAGTTGCCGCCGTTCGCGCTGCCCTTCACGGGCAGCAACGGCGTGGTCACCTTCGGCATCATCGGTACGGCGCTCACCGCCCTCGGCATCTGGCTCGCGGTCATCACGCGTCGTCGCCGGGCGCGCGCCTAGCATCAAGCATGGCCACCGCCGTCGCAACTCCTCGCCACAGCGAGGTGCGACGGCGGTGGCGTATGCCGTGGCTCGCGCTCGCGACGGCCACCGTCTTCTTTCTCGGCGTCGTGGCATTCATGCTCCCGACGATCGTCAACTGGTTCTCACAGGTCGATCAGGCCGCCGAGATCTCCGAGTTGGCGGACGGCGTGCGGGATCTGGGCGCCGAGTCGCTTCAGGAGGCGATCCAGCAGGCGCACGAGTACAACCGCACCCTCTCCGGCGGTGCCGTGGTCGCCTCGGGAGAGCGGGTTCCGCTGGCCGGCGAGGTCACGAGCGACGTGTCGAGTCGCGAGTACCGCGATCTCCTCGCCGCAGACTCCTCGGGACTCATGGCACGGCTCAGGATCCCGGGGATCGGCGTCGACCTGCCGATCTATCACGGCACGTCCGATGCGACCCTCGCCGAGGGGGTTGGGCACCTCGAGGGCACCTCGTTGCCGGTCGGCGGGGAGAGCACGCGCTCGGTGCTGACGGCCCATCGCGGGCTCGCCAGTGCCGAGCTGTTCACCAACCTCGATCGCGTCGAGGTCGGCGACACCTTCACGATCGAGGTTTTCGGCGAGGTGCTCACCTACGAGGTCGTCACGACCGAGGTGGTGCTCCCCGAGGATTCGAAGGCGGTCTACCCCGAGATCGGGCGCGACCTCGTCACTCTCGTCACCTGCGCTCCCCTGGGCATCAACACCCATCGCATCCTCGTGACGGGCGAACGCATCCCGCCGACCCCCGCCGTCGACGTGGCGAGTGCCGGGGGTCCGCCGACCATCCCCGGCTTCCCCTGGTGGGTTGTCGTCTTGTGCGTGCTCGTCATCGTGCTTGCGGGCTACGTCGTGCTTTCCGCCCGCCCACGGCGCCCGACCGAGTAGCGACGAGGCGCGACACGCCCGGGTTGCACGCAATGCGGGAGTGTGGCAAACTCATGTGGTTCAACATCCTGCGCGCGTAAGCGCCGCGGGTCACCGCTCTGGCAGTGCACAGTCCTCGACTGGGCCGCGAGTGGCAGAACAACACAAAGCTTCAACTCGAATCCTTCCTTTCGTGCGCTCTGTTGCTGAAATGCGTGCGCGAACCAGGGACGGATTGACAGAAGAACAGCGGTGCGCGAACCACACAGTTCGCGGGTGCGGAATCCGAAGAGGATGCCGCAGGTACACAGGAGAGAAGAGAGAACTATGGCGGCCCAGAAGATCCGCATCCGGCTGAAGTCCTACGACCACGCCGGTCTCGACGCCTCGGCGCGCAAGATCGTCGATGCGGTGCAGCGCGCAGGCGCCACCGTTGTCGGCCCGGTGCCGCTCCCCACGGAGAAGAACGTGGTCGTCGTGATCCGTTCCCCCCACAAGTACAAGGACTCCCGCGAGCACTTCGAGAAGCGCACCCATAAGCGTCTCATCGACATCATCGACCCGACTCCGAAGGTGGTCGACTCGCTCATGCGTCTCGACCTGCCCGCCGACGTCAACCTCGAGATCAAGGCCTAGGAACCCCCATGTCTGCAACCACGACGACCAAGGGTCTGCTCGGCACCAAGCTCGGCATGACCCAGGTTTGGGACGAGAACAACAAGCTCGTGCCCGTCACCGTCGTTTCGATTTCCCCGAACGTCGTGACCCAGGTGCGTAACGTCGAGAAGGACGGCTACGCCGCCGTTCAGATCGCGTACGGCCAGATCGACCCCCGCAAGGTGAACAAGCCGGCGGCCGGGCACTTCGACAAGGCCGGCGTCACGCCGCGCCGCCACCTCACCGAGGTGCGCACCCCCGACGCCGACTCGTACGAGCTCGGCCAGGAACTCACCGTCGAGATCTTCGAGCCCGGGCAGCTGGTCGACGTCGTCGGCACGTCCAAGGGCAAGGGCTTCGCCGGAGTCATGAAGCGCCACAACTTCAAGGGCGTCTCGGCGAGCCACGGTTCGCACCGCAACCACCGCAAGCCCGGCTCGATCGGCGCGTCGTCGACCCCGAGCCGCGTGTTCAAGGGCATGCGGATGGCGGGGCGCATGGGTGGCGAGCGCGTCACCGTGCAGGGCCTCAAGATCCATTCGGTGGATGCCGAGAAGGGTCTCCTGCTGGTCAAGGGCGCCGTTCCCGGCGCGCGCGGCCGCATCGTTTTCGTCCGCAACGCGGTGAAGGGCTGATCATGACCTCTCTCGACGGCCGCACTCTTGAAGTGCTCGACGCCAAGGGCAAGAAGGCCGGCACCGTAGAGCTCCCCGCGAGCGTTTTCGACGTGCAGACCAACGTGCCGCTCATCCACCAAGTGGTGACCGCACAACTCGCGGCCGCCCGCCAGGGCACGCACAAGACCAAGGGTCGCGGCGAGGTCTCCGGTTCGGGCAGCAAGCCGTTCAAGCAGAAGGGCACCGGCCGTGCCCGTCAGGGCTCGATCCGCATGCCGCAGCACCGCGGCGGCGGCATCGTGCACGGACCGGTTCCGCGCAGCTACGCCCAGCGCACCCCCAAGAAGATGATCGCCGCTGCTCTGCTCGGCGTGATCTCCGACCGGGCCCGCGGCGAGCGCCTGCACATCGTCGACGGCTTCGGCACGGTCAACGGTGCGCCGTCGACCAAGGTTGCCGTCGAGCTGCTTGCGAGCCTCAACGGCGGGCACGGCGTGACCCGCAACGTGCTCGTCGTTCTCGAGCGAGGCAACGAGGCAGCCGAGAAGAGCGTGCGCAACCTCAAAGACCTGCACGTGCTCTACGCCGACCAGCTCAACGCCTACGACGTGGTCGTCTCTGACGACATCGTCTTCACCAAGGCGGCCTACGAGTCGTTCGTGGCGAGCAAGACCAAGACCGAGGAGGCTGACGAATGAGCGGCTACAACAAGGACCCGCGCGACATCATCCTGTCGCCGGTCGTCAGCGAGAAGTCCTACGGGCTGATCG
>NZ_JANMSQ010000061.1:0-4152 GCF_031389465.1 Pseudolysinimonas sp. | reverse complement strand
AGCTCAAGGTTGGCCTCGTCGCGGGCCACGTCGACGTAATCGCCCACGACGAACCAGTCGTGCGCGTTGAGGTGCACAGCGTGAGCGGCAAAGACCTCCGCATCACCGCTGAGGGTGAGACGCTCGACATCGACCACGCGCAGCTCTCCTGGGAGAACTGGCTCGACGTCTTCCGGAACTTCCGCCCCGGCGCAGCGCGGGCCGACGTCAGCATCCTCGTGCCGCGCGAGGTGTCCCTGAAACTCGGCGTCGTCAGCGCGACCGCTCTGGTGAGCGGCCTCCATGCGGACGCCGACCTGAGCACTGTGAACGGCGATCTCGCGACCGACGGCATTGTTGGCGACCTGCAACTGAACTCGGTGAACGGCGAACTGAGCGCCCGTAACCACCACGGCCGGATCGCCGCGCACACCGTCGGCGGGGACATCACCGCCACCGGGTCGGTGCTTTCGTTCTCAAGCGACGGGGTGAGCGGCAACGTCTTCCTCGACCTTGCGGACACCCCCGACGTCATCAAGGTCAACTCCGTGAGCGGCAACGTCACCGCGCGACTCGAAGCCGACGTTGCGACGTCGTACGCGATCAACACCGTCGCCGGCACGCTGCAGCTCGACGACGCATCCCTGCGGGTGCGCGGAAAGTTCACCGGAAAGACCGGCGTGCTCGAAGGTCGATGGACCGACTTCCGAGCGAACACGGTGAGTGGCGACATCAGCGTGCTGCACGTCGCGCGCGCCGACGCCGCGGCTGGCTCGCCGGCCGAGGCGCCCACGCCGTGAGCCCTCCGGTCTTCGCCCACGGCCACCTGCGCCTGTACCTCCTCAGATTGCTCGTCGACCGCCCGATGCACGGCTACGAGATCATCCAGGCGCTCTCCGACCAGTCGGGCGGCACCTACTCTCCGAGCGCCGGCACCATCTACCCGCGCCTCGGCAAGCTCGAAGAGGAGGGTCTGGTCACCAAGGAGGCCGACGGCCGCAAGACGGTGTACGCGATCACCGACGCCGGGCGCGCCGAACTTGTCGCGCGCGAGCCCGAACTCGATGGCATCGAGACGGAGTTCACCGACTCGGTGCGCCGCCTCGCCGACGAAGTGCGCGCCTCAGTCAACGACGCGATGCGCACGCTGAAAGCCGACCTCGCCGCGGCGGCGCGCGAGGCGAGGTCAGAGGCGATCAACGTCGCGCGCGAGACCACGCGCAACGCCACCAGCGACCCCCGCGTGGCATCCCGGCTTCAGCTGCATGAGGCCGAAGCTGCGCTCACCGAGTTCCGCGGCGACGTGCGGGAGGAACTGCGTGCGGCCGCGGCGTCGGGCACCCTCTCGACCGAGACGGTGACCCTACTGACCACCGGGTTGACCGACCTGCGGCGACAACTCGTTCAGCAGTTGCGCGGCTGACCGGGGCGGTCGGAGCTCAACCGGCGAAGCCGAGCGGGATGTATACATCCTGTACTCGGTCGCCTGCCGCGGTGTGGTCGTTCCGGGTGTACAGCGCGCACGCCACGTCGCGGCAGTCGACCTTGTCGTCGGCGGTCGGTGGCACCTCGAGGTAGGCGGTGAAGGTGCCCGAATCGCGGTCGTCGTACGAGCGGGCGCCGAACAGCCGCCAAGCCCAGGCGTCGTTGATCCAGTTGCTCGGGGCGAACTGGATCGTTCCCTCCTCGACCTCGACGGCCTCCTGGGCGGGCACCCCGCCGAGACACGGGCCGGGTTTCAGGGACGGGTCGTCGGGGATTGCGCAGATCGCGACGTAGATGCCGCGTGCCGGGTCGTAGCCGGTCCCGCTCACCACGAACCTGTCGCCCGGTAACAGGGCAGAAGTGTCGACCGTGCCGCCGGGCTCGACCGCGATGATCTCGATCTGGCGCGTGCGTCCGTCGTCGCCCGTTGCGGTCGCCGCGAGGGGCCACTCCTCGTCGCCGACCTGCTGGTTCGCGTCGCCCTGATCGACGTGCGTGAGGATCGGTACGATCACGATCCCGGTCGCAGTCATGGCGAGCGCGAGTAGGGCGGCGACCGCCCATGGCCACCGGCGTCGCCGCGTTCTCGTCACCGCACGATCATAGGAGTAACGTGTGCGCGTGCCTGATGAGGAGCCTGCCGACAAGTCTCGCGCCGACACTCCCGAGGGCGGCGGGCTGGCCAAACGCCTGCTGATCGGGGAGCCCCTGCCGTCGGACAAGCTCGAGGGTCAACTGCTGCCCAAGCACCTGGCGCTGCCGATCTTCGCGAGCGACCCGCTCTCGTCGGTCGCCTACGCGCCGCAAGAACTGCTGATGATCCTGCTGATCGGCGGGTTCGGGTTCATCGCCTACGGTCCCTGGGTTGCGCTCGCGGTGGTCGTCCTGCTGCTCGTCGTCGTGCTCTCGTACCGGCAACTGATCAAGGCGTACCCGTCCGGCGGAGGCGACTACGAGGTCGCTCGCAAGAACCTCGGCGAGAAGGCTGGCCTCATCGTCGCGGCCGCACTGCTCGTCGACTACGTCATGACGGTTGCCGTGTCGGTCGCCTCGGGCGTCGACAACATCATCTCGGCCCTGCCGTTCCTCGACCCCTACCGGGTCTGGCTCGCGGTCGGGGCCGTCGTCATCCTCGCCGCGATGAACCTGCGCGGCGTGCGCGAGTCGAGCACGGCGTTCGCCATCCCGACCTATCTCTTCATCGGGTCGATCGGCGTCATGCTCGTGACAGCCCTCGTGCGCACTTTGCTCGGTGACGCCCCCATCGCTGAGAGCGTCGACCTGGAGCTCGAGAGCGAGAGTCTCGCCCAGGCGGCGTTCGTGTTGCTCATCCTGCGCGCGTTCGCGAGCGGCTGCGCGGCCCTCACCGGCGTCGAAGCGATCGCCAACGGCGTGCCGGCATTCCGCCGTCCGAAGATCAAGAACGCTCAACGCACCCTCATGATCATGGGCGGTACGGCGATCGTGCTGTTCTCGGGGCTCGTGGCCGTCGCGATCATCACCGGCGTGCGCTACCTCGACTGCACCGAGACTGCCTACGAGGCCGCAGCCGCTTGCACCACTGACCCACAACGCAGCCTCATCGCGCAGATCGCTTCTGCGACATTCGGCGACTTCACCCTGCCGTTCTTCATCGTCCAAGGCGCCACGGCCGCGGTGCTGTTGCTCGCGGCGAACACCGCGTTCAACGGGTTCCCGCTGCTCGGCTCGGTGCTCGCCGCCGACAAGTACGCCCCCAAAGCGCTCTCCACCCGCGGCGACCGGCTGATCTTCAGCAACGGGGTGATCGCCCTCTCGATCACCGCGATCGCCATCCTCGTGGTGTTCCAGGCCGACCTGACCACCCTCATCCAGCTCTACATCATCGGGGTATTCACCGCGTTCACCCTCGGGCAAAGCGGGATGGTCAGGCATTGGATCCGGTTGCTGCGGCGAGGCGCCGACGGACGCGGCGGAATCATCCGCAGCCTGACCATCAACCTCATCGGCGCGACGATGACGCTCAGCGTGCTCATCATCGTGACGATCACGAAATTCACCCACGGAGCCTGGATCGTCTTCGTCGTGATGCCGGTGCTCTGGTTCCTCATGCTGGGCGTGAACCGCTACTACCGGGATGTCGACAAGGAGATCGAGCCCGACGCCGAAACGACGTTCGGTTCGACCGGTGACCACGCGATCGTGTTGGTCGGGCGCGTGCAGAAACCCGTGCTCAAAGCGCTCGACTACGCGATCGCCGCGCGGCACGAGTCGATCGAGGCCGTCCACATCGCGATCGACGACGAGGGGGCCGACCGGCTCGACCTCGAATGGGCGTCGCAGAACATCAAGGTGCCGCTGCACATCCTCGAGTCGCCCTACCGCGACATCAGCGCGCCACTCATCAAGTACCTCAAGGACCGGCGTGCCAAGCACGGCTCCGAGGTGATCACCGTCTACCTGCCGGAGTACATCGTCGGCCACTGGTGGGAGCGCCTGCTGCACAACCACAAGGCGGGACGCATCCGGCACAAGCTGATGCTCGTCCACGGTGTCGCGGTGACGCTCGTGCCGTGGCTGCTCGATTCGTCCGATCTCATCTACGGCCGCCGCTCGCGACCGCTGCCCGGTCAGGATCGTCGTGGCGAGCCGGTGCGACCGAAGCCCGTGAAGCGCGAGCCACACAAGGTGGGGCCCCGCGCCAAGCCG
>NZ_JANMSQ010000058.1:0-2386 GCF_031389465.1 Pseudolysinimonas sp. | reverse complement strand
CGACGACCTCACCGACCCCGACCAGACCATCGAGAGAGTTCGCGATCTCGCTCGAATACTCGACCGTCACTCCGTCGATGTCGGCGCCGTCGAGTTCGGCGGCGACCGCCGTCTTCACCTCCGGTGCGAGGTCGTTTTGGGTGTCGTCGAAGATGACGGCCGCGTACGCGGTCGTTCCGTCGCCGCTCACGGTGCGAATCTCGCTCGCGTAGTCGAACAGGGTCTTCGCCAGTTCGAGCCCAGGTGCCCCAGAGCCGAGCAGTTGCGCCGTGTCGGCTTGCTGCTGCGCCGTCGCAAAGGGGTCGACGACGTTCGCAACTCGGTCGACCTCACCGATCGAGACCAGCACGTCGGAGATCTCGGATCGCTGAGCTTCGGTGAGCGCCGCGCCATCATCAGACTGGAAGACAACCGTGCCCACCGCGCCGCCCACGCCATCCAGCTCGGCGCTCAGCTTGTCGGTGACCTGCTGCGTGGGGGTGTTCGGGACGCTGAATCCGCTCGCGAGCGGCCCACCGCTGAACAGGTAGACGCCACCCGCGGCTGAGAGCGCGAGCACCCAGCCGACGATGACGAGCCATGGGCGACGAGCAGAGAACCGCCCAAGACGGGCAAGAAGACGAGCCATGGCAGAGCCTTTCGAGGAGAGACCAGAGGCACTCCATCGGGCTCACCGAGAGTATCCGACAATTGTTGGAAATACGACAGTTGTCGGCGAACTCGCAGCAAGAGTTCGCTTTCCTGACAGAATCGGTTCATGGATCCCCGGATCGCGCGCACGCGGAAGAGCCTCCAGAACGCGCTCTTCGACCTCGCGCGCGAGCGGGCGCTCGACGACATCTCAATCGCCGACATCGCGGAACAGGCCGGAGTCAACCGCAGCACCTTTTACCAGCACTACTCCGACAAGGACACACTGCTCGCGGATGCGATCGACGCGGTCGTCGAGGCCGCCGGGACCGCGATCCCGGCGGTTTCCGAGATCTCACCCGAGCCGCCGGAGGTGCTCGTCGATTACCTCCGTCACGTCGACGACAACGCCGCCGTCTACGCCCGCATCTTCGGCAAGCACGGCTCGCCTGTCGTCGTCGCACGACTGCGCGACCGCATCCAGACGATCGTCATCGACGCCGTGACCACGTCGCACGCCGAAACATTCGGCGACATCCCGTCCGACGTGCTCGCGGCCGGTCTCTCGGGTTCGGTGCTCGGGGTGCTCGAGGCGTGGGTTACTCGCGACCCGCGACCTCCCGTCGAGACGGCCGTGCGCTGGCTGTGGCAGGTGCTGCTCGGGCCGTCCGCGGTCGAGCGTTAGCGGCCCGTCCAGGCGAGCAGCTCGGGAAGCGGCCAGGTCGTGACGATCCGCTCGGCCGGCACACCCATCCGCTCAGCCCGTTCCGCGCCGTAGTCGAGCAGCGAGAGCTGCCCCGGTGCGAGCGCATCGGAGTCGATCGAGAACAGGCACCCCGCATCCAGCGCCATCGCGATGAACTCGTCGGGCGGATCCTGCCGTTCGGGGCGCGAGTTGATCTCCACGGCCACTCGTCGCTCGGCGCACTCCGCAAACACGGCAGCGGCGTCGAACGTCGACCCGGGTCGCGTTCCGCGGGACCCTTCTACCAGCCGACCGGTCACGTGCCCGAGCACGTCGGTGTGCGGGTTGCGGATGGCGCCGAGCATCCGCTTCGTCATCTCTTTCGGGTCGGACTGCAACTTGCTGTGCACGCTGGCGACGACGACATCCAGCTTCCCCAGCATCTCGTCGGTCTGGTCGAGCGTGCCGTCTTCATGGATGTCGACCTCGATGCCTTTGAGCAGCGTGAAGCCGTCATCTCGAAACCCCTCGACGACCGCGAGCTGCTCGTCGAGCCGCTCCGCCGAGAGGCCGCGCGCGATCGTGAGCCGCGGCGAGTGGTCGGTGAGCGCGAGGTACTCGTGGCCGAGCCGCAGCGCCGCCGCGACCATCAGGTCGATCGACGTGGTGCCGTCACTCCACTCGGAGTGGGAGTGCAGGTCGCCGCGCAGCTTCGCCCGCAGTTCGCTCGGCTTCGGTCCGTTGTCGGCGCGCAGCCGCGCGAGGTAGTCGGGCACCTCGCCGGCGAGCGCCTGCTGGATGACCTTGTAGGTCGAGTCGCCGATGCCGGCCACGGCTTTCAGCCGAATCGGATCGTTCAGGATGGCGGGGTCCAGCTCCGCGATCGCGGCACCTGCCGTGCGGAACGCCTTCGACTTGTAGCGCGACGCACGCTCGCGCTCCAGCAGGTAGGCGATCTCGGTGAGGGCGTCGACGGGATCCATCGTCCCCAGTCTCTCGTCAGCTGAGGGCTTGGCCGTAGGCGGCGCCGAGCTTCCAGTCGCTCATGATGCGACCCATCCAGCGCTTGTT
>NZ_JANMSQ010000055.1:0-2247 GCF_031389465.1 Pseudolysinimonas sp. | reverse complement strand
GCCTTGTCGTGCCGCTTCGCGCCGCAGATGTCGTTGTTCGCGTCGCATTTGTTCAGGCTCATCCTGCAAGACCGCGCGGTCCTTTGCGGTGCGCAGCCGGTGTCGATCCTCCGGCACGCCACCTACATCGTGTCCACCTTCATCGCCGGCGCATCCCGCTAACAAGAAATGTCCGCTCCGCGCTCGACAGAACGAGCGCGGAGCGGGCATTATGCGCTCGTGGCGGAGGCCTCGATCCGCGACTCGTCACCCCGTTTCTTCGCACGCCAGATCTGCTCGGCCGGGTATTTGCGCGCCCAGGCGTGGTTCACGAGCCCATACGAGCCGCTGCTCGCCCCCTCTGGCGCCTGCACCTCGATGAGGTCGACGACGTCGAACTCGTTTGCACGTAGCAGCCGGATCCAGTCGCCATAGCCGAGATGGAACTCGACGCCGGACTCGGCCGACCATTCGAAGCGATGCATCCCGAAGTACGGGCGCAGCAGCCGATCTGCAGCCGGCCCCTCGGTATCGGTTTGCGGCACGGTGAGGACCCAAAGCGTGCCGTTCACGAGGAAGACGAGTTCGCCGCCGGGGCGCAACAATCGCGACGCCTCCGGGATCCACCGGTACGGGTCCGCCCAGATGCTTGCACCGTACTCGCTGATCGCCAGGTCGAAGCTTGCGTCTGGCAGCGGCACCGACTCGGCGTTGCCTTGGATGAGGGGGAAGTGGAGATCGTGCTGGTTCTGGAGGGTTAGCGCCGTTTTCAGCTGCTCTCCGGAGATGTCGACGCCGGTGACGCGAGCGCCGCGCCGAGCAAGCCATGACGAGAAGTAAGCGGATCCGCAGCCCAGCTCGATGATGTCGAGCCCGTCGACGTTTCCCGGCAATGCCCCGAGCCCTGACTCCGGAACGCCGAAGATGCCCCAGCTGATCTCGTCGGCTGCCCAGGCCCGACGGCCGGGCTCGGCGTAGCGTGGCGCGTTGACCTCGTCCCAAAAGGCGGCGTTGCGCACGGCGTGATCGAGGAGTGGGTCCGGTTCGCTCACGGCGCGGATGGTAGCAAGCGACAATTCGGCTTCGGGAGCCTCGTGCCACCACATGCGCGGCTTGCGGTGACGAAATACGTTCTCAGCACACCTCGACGCCTTGCCGTCGGGAGGATTCGATCCTTCCGATGCTCGCCTGAAAGTCGTGTACTCTGCTTCGACTGCTTCGAGGTCTCGGCAACACTGGACAGCCCCTAGTAGCTGCCGATCGGCACTAGTTGTTCTTCGCTCCAGATTGGGCTTGCGCTCGCGCTCCGGACCGGGCAATATGCGCTCGTGTTGGTCCGAGCACTCGGCGAGCATCACCGACGACGTGCGCGGGGTGTCGTGGGATTCCTGACCCCATCACTTCGGTAGTGTGACGAGGCCGAATGGAGGTGGGTAATGCAGCGTGGAGAGCGGCATAAGGTTGTCCTGACGCTGGCAGTAGCGACGCTGGTCATCGTCGCGGCGTGCGGGCAGACCGAGCCGCGAGACCAGCCGAATGCCGAGCCCCCAGTGGAGCAGCACCCAATCACGAAGGACATCGGCACTGGCGTCGAAGTCAGCATCACGCTGCCGCAGGGCTGGGCGGGCGATCCTCGCGGCGGTTACGTCTGCGGAGCGACCTGCGACGGACCCGCTGGTGCGGGGATCATCGCCTTCAACGATCGGGAGTACTTCGCGTACGGCGACGCGTGCCGGTGGTCGACAAGCAAGCCCAACGCGGACGCGACCACCGCGGCAGCCCTCGTCGAGCAGCTCGTGAAGCAGACCCGGCGGGTGGTGTCCAGGCCCGAGCGGGTGACGGTTGATGGACGTGCAGGCCAGAAGATTATTCTCAAGATGGCCGAGGACGTGACGGCCGAGGGCGACGTGTTCCCGGCCTGCGACGATGACAAGTTCGCCCTACTCGGTGTAAAGGGCGAGGATCCGGGTCGGTGGAGCCAGGGCAAGGGCCAGGTCGAGGAAGTGTGGGCGGTCGACGTGGACGGCGCGATCGCTGTGCTCATCGGGCTGTACTTCCCGGAGACGCCGCAAGAGGACGTCGATGCGGTGCGTCGGGCGCTGGCGTCCATGACCTTCGCGGATACTCGGTAAGTCAACGCGCCCGACGGTCAGTTGTCCTCGGAACGCTCCGAACTGCCGATCGGTACTCGTTGTCCTCCGCCGAAATCGCGCTTGCGGAGGCGGGCCCGAGCGGATTCTTTGGCCTTGTTCTGGAGTCGCGCGCAAC
>NZ_JANMSQ010000033.1:0-28710 GCF_031389465.1 Pseudolysinimonas sp. | reverse complement strand
GGGAGTCGAGGTCTCCGAGTTCGGCGACCGGCTGCTCAAACTGTCGTGGGTGCCCGGATCGTTCAACAACTCACCCATCGACCACTACGAGGTCACGATGGTCTCGGTGGCGACCGATGAAGTGCTCTCCGTGACTTCGTGTGCCGCGACGGTCAACTGCGCCCTGACGACGCCGGGGAACGGCCCCGGAAACGCGGTGAGACTCTCCGTGGTCGCCGTCAACGCGATCGGGCCGTCGGCCGGCGCGTCGCTCGCCGGCACGATCTGGTCGGACATCATCCCGCCCCCGCCCTCGAGCCTCTCCTCCACGCCGCTCGACCAGGGACTGCGCGTCACCTGGAAGAAGCCTGCGGACACCGGGGGAAGCGCGATCGAACAGTATGTCGTGACCGTCGGGGATGCCATTCAGGTTGTCGACGTGAATCCTGGTGATCCGGTCGGCACGTTCTATTCCGCCAACCTCACCTCGGTGTCGATTGCCAACGGCAGCGCGGTCGGCTACTCGGTGAGCGCCCGCAACAGCGCGCCGAACTCGCTCGCGACCTGGAACCAGGCAAGCGGGGTCGGAATCCCTGCAGGACCCCCGGTCCTGGTCGGTCCGACCGTTTCGGCGTCGGCGTCGCTCACGGACGGCTCGACCGCCAACGCGTCGTGGTCCGACGTCTTCGGCGCCAATGGCGCGCCCATCCTGAAGTATTACGCGCTCATCGAGGCGGGCGGGCCAGACCCCGCGTGCACCGTCAGCGGCGTCGAGAACGGCTCCCCGAGCGTGTCGCCGCCCGGCGGGAGCCAACACCTCGGCGCGGGCACGACGAGTACCGCGTTCGGCGGGCTGTCGGCCAACCAGCCGTACACGATCTGGGTTTTCGCCTACAACGGGCAGGGCTGCACCCCCGCGGTCCCCGTGCAGGTGACGCCGCGCGCCGCGCCCGGCCAGGTCACCTCGATTTCGCACGAGATCGACGAGAACGGCGACGACGACGAGTTCTACGACGCGCGCCTGACCGGCTACGGAATCGCGAGTGGTTCGACCGATGCCGATCTGTTCATGTACCGGTTCACCTCCGGGGCCGAAGGCAGCGAGAGCGGTGTCGTGCCGCTCGGCAGCTTCTTGACCGCGGGAGGCACCCAGTACGGCAATTCGGTCACCGCGCAGGTGAAGGCCTGCCGCGCCTACCCCGAGGCGACCCTGTGCAGCGCCGACTGGTCCGGCGACTTCGCTCTCGGAGTGCCGGTGCACAACTCGACCCCGGGTGGGCTCGACTTCGACGCTGCGCTGTTGAGCGGCGCGTGGAGCTGGACCTCGATCCCTGCCTCCACCGCGTATGAGTCGATCGCTTTCCGATGCGACTCGGGCAACAGTGAGGCGGGCTGGACCACGCCGATGCCGGTCACCGGCGAGTGCGAGACGGGCCCCGTCGGGCGGGATCTGCGCGTGCGGATCACCGCCAATGGCGGGGAGACCTATGTTCGAAGCTACTCTTCGCTCGAGTACTGAGCACCCTTGTCCCTGGAAGGACCACCATGAGCATGACCCCCGAGCAGGCCTCCGCATTCCAAGAGACCTTCGGCCGCATCGTGGCCAACGTCGAGCAGGTGCTCCTGGGCAAGACCTTCGTCATCCGCCTCGGCTTGGTGGCGATGTTCAGTGAAGGTCACCTGTTACTCGAGGACTTCCCGGGCACCGGCAAGACCTCGATGGCCCGCGCGATCGCGCAGAGTGTCGCCGGCACGAGCAACCGCATCCAGTTCACTCCGGACCTGCTCCCGGGTGACATCACCGGGGTCAGCGTCTACGACCAGAAGCGCGGCCTGTTCGAGTTCCACCGGGGTCCGGTGTTTGCGAACGTGGTGCTTGCCGACGAAATCAACCGCGCCTCCCCGAAGACCCAGGCCGCGCTGCTCGAAGTCATGGAGGAAGGGCACGTCACGGTCGACGGCGAGACTCACGAGGCGGGGCGTCCGTTCATGGTGATCGCGACCCAGAACCCGATCGAGCAGGCCGGCACCTATCGGCTGCCGGAGGCGCAGCTCGACCGCTTCCTGCTCAAGGCATCGATCGGCTATCCCGACCATGCGTCGACGCTGCGGATTCTCGAAGGCTCCGACGTCAAGGCGCACGAGCTCGTGCTTCAGCCGATCGTGACCGCCGACGCCGTGCTTGAGATGGCTGAACAGGCCCGCCACGTTCACGTCGACCCCAGCGTCAATGACTACGTGTCCCGGCTCGTCGAGGCGACCCGCACGGCGACCGAGGTGCGTCTCGGTGCGAGTGTCCGTGGTGCGCTCGCCCTCATCCGCAGCGCGAAGACCCTCGCCGCAGCGAGCGGTCGGCACTACGTCATCCCGGACGACGTGAAGTCGCTCGCCCAGCCCGTGCTCGCCCACCGCCTGCTGCTTGATCCGGAGGCGGAGTTCGACGGCGTCACGACGTCGGGCATCATCGGCCAGTTGCTCCTCGAGACCTCGCCGCCGAGCGACCGGCAGGCCGTGTGAGCGCACCGCCTCCCGAGCAGGGCCGCCCCACTCGGTCGGGTCGCGGTCCCCGCATCACGACGGCCACCCGAGCCGAGCCGCACCCCGCCGTCGGCAACGCCGGGCTCACCAACATGCGCACCCGCATCGTCGGGACGCGCACCGGAGCGCTCGCCGATTTCGTCGTCGCCGTCGTGCGGTTCTTCGCGCTTGCCGGCGCCGCGCTCGGCCGCGTGGGGGCGCGGGTCGCCGCCGTCGTCACTCCGCTCGGCTGGGTTCTGCTCGCCATCATCCCCGCAGGCTTCGGGTTCGGGTACGCACTCGGCTGGGTCGAACTCGTGGTCGTCGGGTGGGCGGGCGTGGTGCTGGCGGTCATCGCGGTGCTCTACCTCATCGGCCGGTCGCCGTTCAAGGTGAGTCTCACCCTGGCCCACCGACGCGTGGTGGTCGGCGATCCGGCTCGCGGCGCGGTGACGTTGCACAACCCGACGGGGCGACGGGTACTCGGGGTCACCGCCGAGATTCCGGTCGGCGTCGGGCTCGCCGAGCTCGCAATGCCGAGCCTCAAGCCCGGAGCCTCGTTCACCAACGAGTTCGCGATCCCCACCTTGCGGCGCGGGGTCATCCCCGTAGGCCCGGTCCGCACCGTGCGCGCCGACCCGATCGGACTGGTGCGTCGCGAGCTGATCTGGACCGAGTCTGAGGATCTTGTCGTGCATCCGCGCACGGTCGGCGTGCCGTCGACGAGCACGGGGCTCATCCGCGACCTCGAGGGCTCGCCGACCCGAGACCTCACCTCGAGCGACGTTGCCTTCCACGCGTTGCGGGAGTACCAGGTCGGCGACGAGCGTCGGTACATCCATTGGAAGTCGACCGCGAAGACCGGCACCTACATGGTGCGCCAGTTCGAGCAGACTCGGCGCAGCCACCTCGTCGTCGCCCTGTCTCTCGCGACATCGGACTACGCGACCGAGGAGGAGTTCGAGCTCGCGGTGAGCGTCGCAGGGTCGCTCGGAGTCCGCGCCATCCGCGACGGCCGTACCGTGTCGGTCGTGGTGAGCACCGTCACCCCCGAGTTCGCCAAGCGCAAGACCTACGCCGTCCGTTCGCTGGCGACCCATGTGCCGACCCGGCTGCTCGATGATCTCGCCGTGGTCGAGGCGGCGTCTGCGGCTCTGGGAATCCGCGATGTCGGCCGCATCGCTGCCGACGACAACGTCGGCATCTCGGTCGCGTTCCTCGTCTGTGGTTCGCTCGTCACGCCCGGCGAGCTGCGCGCCGCCTCCCACTCGTTTCCCATCGACGTCGCGGTCGTCGCGATCGTCTGCGACCCGGACGCGGTTCCCGGATTCCGTCGGGTCGCCGAGCTCAGTGTGTTGACGATCGGCTACCTCGAGGATCTGCGGATCGCCCTCGCCCGGTCGGCGGCGGTCGCATGAGACCCGCCCGTAGTGGCGCGTCGATCGTCGCCGACGTTGCACTCCTCTGGATCGTGATCGGAGTCGCTGCCGCCGCCTTCTGGCCGGTCTACCGCGACATCTGGTATCTCGCGGTGGTCGTGGGTGCGGTCGTCGCCGGCACCGTGGTGGCGCTCCTCGGGGCACGGTTCCGCTGGCCGTCGTTCGCGGTGCTCCTGGTTGCGGCTGCAGTCTTTGTGGTGATTGGCGTGCCGCTCGCCGTACCCGGTCGCGCGATCGCCGGCATCCTGCCCAGCTGGGGGGGCATCCTCGACCTGCTCTCGGGCGTCTCCTACGGCTGGAAGCAATTGCTCACGATCACCCTGCCGGTCGGCGACTACCAGGCGCTGCTCGTGCCGGCCTTCCTGCTGCTCTATGCGGCGACCCTCACGTCGGTCACAATCGCCGTCCGGGCTCGTTTCCCCGAACTCGCGGTGATCCCGCCCATCGTCGCGTTCCTGGTCGCGATCGCGTTCGGCCCCGACGAAGTGCCCTGGCCGGTTCCCCTGGCGCTCGGGATGCTCGCTACCTCCCTCGTCTTTCTCGTGGTGCACCGCTGGCGGCGTCGACGGACTGCGATCCGCGCGCTCGCGAGGGCGACGCCGGATGCCGATGGCCGCCCGCTCGAGACGGCTGGCGGGGCGGCGCTCGGCGTCCGAACGGTCGTCGCGGGAGGGCTCATTCTGGCGATCGCGTCGGCCGCGTCGATCGGCGCAACGACTCTCGCACCGGTGACGGGGGAGCGCGACGTGCTGCGCACCGCCGTCGAGCAGCCGTTCGACCCGCGCGACTATCCGAGCCCGCTGGCTGGCTTCCGGCGCTACCTGCGCGACGACCGGGTCGACGACGTGATGCTCAGGGTCTCGGGTCTCCCCGAGGGGGCGCGGCTCCGGGTCGCAACACTCGACAGTTACGACGGCGTGGTCTACGCGGTCGGCAGTTCCGCTGTCGATGGCGCCTCAGGCACGTTCGTGCGCATCCCCCAGTCCGTCGATCAGGGTGATCTGACGGGCGAGCCGGTGTCGCTCGTCGTCGAGGTGGTCGACTACCGCGGCGTGTGGGTTCCGAGCGCCGGGGCTTTCGAGTCGATCGCGTTCACCGGCTCCCGATCCGCCAGTCTCACCGACGCGTTCTACTACAACGCGACCACCGACACCGCCGCGGTGCTGGGCGGTCTCGACGCCGGTGACGGCTACCGAATCGACGCCGTGCTGCCCGACCAGCCGGCCGCCGCGGAGCTCGACGAGCTCTCGCCCGGTGATGCCGAAGTTCCGCGACTCGGTGCGATTCCGGAGGAGCTCGCGCTGTACCTCGAGGAACGGGTGCGAACGTTGACCGCGCCGGGGGAGCGACTCGCCGCGATGCTCGACGCGTTGCAAACCGACGGCTACATCAGCCACGGCCTCGAAGAAGACGACCCACCGAGTCGCTCGGGTCACGGAGCAGACCGGATCGCGGAATTGGCGACGGAATCCCGGATGATCGG
Organism: Pseudolysinimonas sp.; assembly: GCF_031389465.1. Classification (GTDB taxonomy): domain Bacteria; phylum Actinomycetota; class Actinomycetes; order Actinomycetales; family Microbacteriaceae; genus Pseudolysinimonas_A. The sequence continues at coordinate 23,292 of NZ_JANMSQ010000033.1, read as the reverse complement.
GGACGCGGAGCAGTACGCGGTCGCCGCCGCTCTCATGGCACGCCAGCTCGGGTTCCCCGCCCGGGTCGTGTTCGGGTTCGTACCGCAGGACGGCATTGTGCGCGGCGAGGATGTCACCGCCTGGATCGAGCTCCATACCGCGCAATACGGATGGGTCGCGATCGACCCCGTGCCGGAGGATCGGCCGATTCCGGAAGAGGAGCCCGAGGAAGAGAACCAGGTCGCGCGGCCGCCGTCGATCGTGCCGCCGCCCCCCGACCGGCCCGAGCCCCAGGCCGACCAGACGGCTCCCGACAGCGCGCAGGATGACCTCGACCAACTCGATCCGCTGCTCGCCGCGCTGCTCGCTGTCGCTCGAGTCGTCGGCATCGGCCTCCTCATCGTCGCCGTGGTGCTCGCGCCTTTCCTGCTGATCGTCGCCGCGAAAGTGCGTCGCCGACGGCTGCGGCGAACGGCGCCCGAGATCGTGCAGCGCATCAGCGGCGGTTGGGACGAGTTCGCCGACTCGGTGCTCGACCACGGCTACCCGACACCCCCCGCTGCCACGCGTTCCGAGCTCGCCGCCGTCGCGGGCGGGTTGCCCTCGCGGGTGCTTGCGGCCGTCGCCGATCGCGCCGTGTTCGCCCCGGAGCGGGCGGATCCGGCCGACGCCGACCGAGTGTGGGAAGCCGTCGCCGAGCTGCGGGCAGCTCTCGATCTCGGACTGACCCGTCGGCAGCGCATCCGCGCCCTGGTCTCTCTACGATCACTCGGTGCCTATAGTGTTCGGAGTCTGTTCCGGCGGGAAGGAGGGGAACGATGAACTGCAGATTCTGCGGTACCACGCTCCCCGCGGACGCGGCCTTTTGTGGCGAGTGCGGACGTGCCGTGGCGACATCGGCGCCGGCGAAGGCCAAGAGCCGTCCGACGTTGCCGCCGATCGTGTTCTCCTCAGAGCCGGACCCCGAGCCCGTCGTACGGTCGATCGCCGGTGACAGCGAGTACACCTGCCCGCAGTGCGAGGCGGCAATTGATGAGGACGACGTCTTCTGCGGAGAGTGCGGGTTCGTGTTGACCTCGTCGTATCTGTCAGCCCCGTCCGACGCAGTGGGTGATCCGCGCGACACGACCGAGATCGACCCGATCGTCGCGACCCCCCTCGAGCTGGAACTCGAGCCCGAACCGGAACCGGAACCGGAGCCGGAACCCGTACCAGAGCCCGAACCGGAACCTGTCGTGGCCGTCGCCGGGCCGCCGAAGACCCTCCGGAAGGCCCCTGACCCCTTCCCATGGGGCCAGAGCCCGCGGTTGAGCACCGTCGACCTCGAGGCGACCCGCATTGTGTCACCGGCGTTCGCTGATGAACGATTCGTGTTGCAGTTCAGCACGGGTGAGAGCGTGACGGTGTCGGGCGCCGGACTGGTCGGGCGCAACCCGGCATCGCAGCCGGGTGAGTTCGTCGACCAGCTCGTGACGGTCTTCGACGCAGGCAAGTCGGTCTCGAAGACGCATCTCGAGTTCGGCCAAGAGGGCGGCCGGTTCTGGGTGAGCGATCGCTATTCGACCAACGGATCGACGGTGCGGCAGCCGGACGCCGAGCCGAAACGCTGCGAACCGGGCCGGCGGTATTTCGTTGCACGGGGCACGCGAGTCGACATCGGCGAGCAGTTCTTCGTCGTCAGCTAGACCAGGATTGCCGCGTCCTCCACCGCGAGTGAGTCGCTCGTCGATCCGCATGCGGACGGCGCGTCGGAGGATGCGCGCGCTTCGTCCCCGAGTCTGTGGGGATGATCGCGCCTCCGTCCGTCCGCATCCCCGCTCCGCCGGTCGAAGCCGAGCCGCTGAAGTCGGGCTTCCCGGTGATCGCGACCACGGCCCCCGTGGTCGTGGCGGGCGTGCTGTTTGCGGTGACCGGTTCGCCGTTCATGCTTCTCATGGCGGTTCTCGGCCCGGTCATCGCTGTGGCGACGCTCGCGGACGGGCGTCGTCAGCGCCGTCGAGCCGCCCGGTCGGCCGCCGCGCGGTTCGCCGCCGGACTGGAGGATGCCACTGAGCGCGTCGCGCGAGCGCGAGATGCTGAGCGCCACCGACTCGCCGGGTTCGTCTCGCTCGACGCCTTGTGGGGTGTGGCCGATGCACCACTCGTCATCGCGGTTGCGCGTGGTGCGGCTCCGAGTGGCATCGACGTTTCCGGATCGGCTGGCGTGAGCGAGCCGCCCGAACTCACCCGGTTGCGAGACGACGCCGCGACGATTCCCGGCGCCCCGCTGGTGCGTGCCATAGAGACGGGCCTCGAGGTCGACGGGCCTGCGGTGCTGGCCGCGGCGGTCGCTCGTACTCTCGCTGTGCGCATTGCCGCCCGTCGGTCCCCGGCGACGACCAGCTGCCAGTTCCCGCCGGGGGAAGACTGGATGCAGCGACTGCCGCACGAGACCCTGGGCGGAGATCCCGGCCGCTACCGGTTCGTGAGCGGCGACCACGAAACCGTGATCGCCTGGGCCCCGGGATCGGTGGCCGGGGCCCCGCGGATCGACGCGCGAAAGGCCGACGCGACCACCCGCGCGGCCGCCGGTCACGCGGCAGATCGACTCGCCGATGCGGCGCGATCGGCGGGGATCCGGCCTGCAAGCGCTGGCCTGCCCGACCGGGTAGCCCTCGGCGACCTGCTCGCCCTTCCCATGGCGCGGTCGGGGCTGAGCGCGCCACTCGGGGTAGCCGCTGATGGGGTCGCCGTGATCGACCTCATCGCCGACGGGCCGCACGCCGTCGTGGCCGGCACGACGGGGGCGGGCAAGAGCGAACTCCTCACCTCCTGGGTGTTGGGCATGGCGGCGGGGCGCTCCCCCCGCGAGGTGTCGTTCGTGCTCGTCGACTTCAAGGGCGGAGCGGCCTTTGCCCCCCTCTCCGGTCTGCCGCACGTCCTCGGCACCCTCAGTGACCTCGACGCATCGCTTGCCCGCCGGGCGATCGAGTCGCTGCGCGCGGAGGTGCGGCGGCGTGAGCAGGTGTTGGCGGCGACCGAAGTGCGGGCGATCGAGGAGTTGCCGGTCGGCGAGCTTGCCCGGCTCGTGGTGATCGTCGACGAGTTCGCCGCTCTGGTCACCGAGCTACCCGAGCTACACGCGCTCTTCGCCGATCTCGCCGCACGCGGACGGTCGCTCGGTGTTCACCTCATCCTGTGTACGCAGCGTCCGGCCGGGGTGGTACGCGATGCGGTGCTCGCGAACGTCGCGGTGCGCATCGCGCTTCGAGTCGCCGATCGGGCGGACAGCCTGGGTCTCGTCGGGGATGACTCTGCGGCGCGCCTCCCCCCGCACCCGCGCGGGCGCGCCGTCGTCGTCGACGGAGCCGGCAATCGACGCACCGTGCAACTCGCCCTCGCGGCCCCTTCTGACGTGGAGCGGATCACGCGAGCCACGCCCGCGGGTTCGTCGTCTCGCCCGTGGTGCGACCCGCTGCCCGCCGTCATCCCGCATCACTCCCTCCCATCAGCGGACGGGATCCCGTTCGGCCTGCGCGACCTCCCCGCTGAGCAACGGCAGCCGGTCGCGGCGATCGAGCCGCGGCACGGCCACGTGCTCGTCCTCGGCGCACCGGGCTCGGGCACGTCGACGGCTCTCTCGGCGGTCGCTGCGGGGGCAGGGGATGCTGCGCGCTGGCTTCCCGAGGACCCCGTCGAAATGTGGGGCCTGCTCGCGCATCCGGGGAGGCTTCCCGATGGCGGCCTCCTGCTGATCGACGACGTTGACCTCGTGCTCGCCCGCTGTCCTGTTGATCACGCCGTGGAGTTGGCCGACCTCCTGGCCCGGCTGTTGCGTGATGGGCCCGCGCGCGGCATCCGGGTCGTCGCCGGGGCGCGGCGGCTCGCCGGTCCCGTGCACGGATTCGCCCCGCTGTTCGGCGCGCGGCTGCTGCTGAGGCTCGGCAGTCGCGAGGAGCACGTGCTTGCGGGTGGGCAGGGCGAGACGTTCGACCCGCGCGCCCAACCGGGCGCCGGAATCTGGGAGGGTGCGGTCGTGCAGGTCGCGCTCCCCGAGCCGAGTCCGCGACGGATGGTGGTGGGGGTGCCACCGGTCGTCGTTGGAGTGCCCGAGCGCGGCGAACTCGCGGTCGTCGCCTCGCGTCCACGGGAACTCGCCGATCGCTGGGATCCCGCCCGTGTCCGGGTGCGACGGCTGGGAGAGCCGGATGTCGGCGACCCGGTCATCGATCCGGGTCGCACGGTTTTGCTGGGTGACCCCGAAGCCTGGCAGGCCGACTGGGCGACCCTCGCCCGAGCGCGTCGTGACCTGCCGATCGTGATTCACGGCTGTGGGGTCGCCGATGTGCGGGCGATCACCCGCACCCGCGAGGTGCCGCCTCCTCTAAGCCCAGGAGAGGTCTGGCTGGTCGAAAATGGCGGAGTTCGCCGGGCGGTGCTCGCAGCCTAGGAGTGGGCGCCGCTAGGCGAGTGCCGACTCGAGCGGGGTCGATTCGAGGCTGTGCGCGGTCGCGACGGCGGAGTTGACGACATGCCCGGCATGCACGTTGAGACCGAGTGCGAGAGCCGGGTCAGCCCGCAGCGCCTTTCGCCACTCGGAGTTCGCGATGGCGCGCACGTAGGGGAGGGTCGCGTTGGTGAGCGCGTAGGTGGACGTGTGCGCGACGGCTCCCGGCATGTTGGCGACGCAGTAGAAGATCGAGCCGTGCACGGGGTAGGTCGGGTCGGCGTGGGTCGTCGGGCGGGTGTCTTCGAAGCAGCCGCCCTGGTCGACGGCGATGTCGACGAGCACGCTCCCCGGCTTCATGCGGCGCACCATGTCGTTGCTGACGAGTTTCGGTGCCTTCGCGCCGGGTACCAGCACGGCACCGATCACGAGATCGGCGGCAAGCACCGCGCGCTCGAGCTCGTAGGCGTTGGAGGCGATCGTGACGATCCGTCCGGCGTAGTCGTCGTCAAGTTCGCGCAGCCGCTGGATGTTGGTGTCGAGCACTGTCACCTGCGCGCCGAGCCCGACGCTCAACGCGACGGCATTCGTACCAGCGACACCCGCACCGATCACGACGACGTTCGCCGGATGGGTCCCCGCGACCCCGGGCACGAGCAGTCCGGGTCCGCCGTGCGGCCGAAGCATCGCGTTGGCGCCGACGATCGGTGCGAGTCGGCCCGCGACCTCGCTCATCGGTGCCAGGAGCGGCAGCGACCCGTTCGGGAGTTGCACGGTCTCGTAGGCGATCCCGGTGACACCGGTCTCGACGAGGGCCGTGGTCAACGCGGCTTCAGCGGCGAGGTGCAGGTAGGTGAAGAGCACGAGGCCGTCGCGGAAGTGCCGGTACTCGGTTTCGATCGGCTCTTTGACCTTGAGGAGAAGGTCGGCGGTTCCCCAGACGTCATCCGCCCCACCCGACCCCGAGGCGATCGTCGCGCCCGCCGCCCGGTAGTCGTCGTCGGAAATCGAGGAGCCGAGACCGGCACCCTCCTGGATGTGTACTTCGTGTCCGTGAGCGACGAGTTCGTGCACCCCCGATGGCGTGATGGCGACACGGAATTCGTTGTTCTTGACCTCGGCCGGTACGCCAACTCTCATGGCCGCCAGTGTAGGACGCGCCTGTGGAATCCGCACTGATCAGGCGGCCAGACGGCGGATTGCGTGAAATTCGTGTTACGGAAGTGCCGAATAGTTCCGTCTGAGGGCGTCGCTGTGTCAGGATCGTCCCACGCCGGAAGGAGTATTTTCATGCCCAGGTCGCTTCCCGAGGATCCCCTGATCCGCCGTCTCGTCCAGCAGGCTCGCGCCTCGCAGCTCTCGCGCCGTTCGGTGCTCGCGGGCGGCGTCGGCGGTGCCGCCGCACTCGCGCTCGCCGCGTGCGCCCCGGGTTCGTCCGGCGCGCCGAGCCCGGCGACCGACCAGTCGGATTCCGACCCGACGCTGAACTGGGCGAACTGGCCCGGCTACATGGACGAAGACGACGAGGGCAACTACCCGACTCTCCTGGCGTTCACCGAACAGACCGGCATCGCCGTCGATTATCTCGTCGAGATCAACGACAACAACGAGTACTACGCCAAGGTTCGCGACCAGCTGGCTCTCGGCCAGGACATCGGCGCCGACCTCATCACGCTCACCGACTGGATGGCGGGCCGGCTGATCCGACTTGGCTATACGCAAGAGCTCGACGAGGCCAACATCCCGAACAAGGCGAACCTCGTGCCCGATCTGCTGAACGTCGGCTTCGACCCCGGACGCACCCACTCGCTGCCCTGGCAGGGCGGATTCGCCGGTCTCTGCTGGAACAAGGAGAAGTTGCCGGGCGGACTCAAGACCCTTGAGGACCTCTGGGACCCCGAGCTGGCCGGCAAGATCGTCGTGCTCAGCGAGATGCGCGACACGATGGGTCTCATCCTGCTCAGCGAAGGCGTCGACATCTCCGCGGATTTCAGCGAGGACGACTTCAACAACGCCCTCGACATCTTCCGCGAGAAGGTCACGAGCGGCCAGATCGGTGCGGTGCGCGGCAACTCGTACACGCAAGACCTGATCAACGGGGACGCGATCGCCGGCATCGTCTGGTCGGGCGACGTGACGCTGATCAACGGCGAGGTCGGCAGCGACCTCTTCGAGTTCGCGATCCCGGAGTCGGGTGGCACGCTCTGGAACGACAACCTGATGATTCCCATCGGCTCGCCGCGTAAGAAGAACGCCGAGACGCTCATCAACTACTACTACGAACCCGAGGTCGCAGCCGAGGTGGCGCTCTGGGTGAACTACATCACCCCGGTCGTCGGCGCCAAGGAAGCGGCGATCGCGATCGACCCGGAGGCCGCCGAGAACCAGTTGATCTTCCCGAACGAGGAGACCCTGTCGCAGGTGAAGACCTTCCGGCCGCTGACCGGTGCCGAGGAGCAGTCGTTCGGCACGGCGTTCCAGTCCGTTCTCGTGGGGGCCTGACACGAGCGGCCACCCGGCGGCGGGCGGCGAGTCGGCGTCGTCCGGAGCCGACCTCCAGCTCGACGGCGTCAGCAAGCGGTTTCCGGGATTCACGGCAATCGAGGAACTGAACCTCACGATCCCCGCGGGCTCGTTCTTCGCGCTGCTCGGCCCGTCGGGCTGTGGCAAGACCACGACCCTGCGCATCGTCGCGGGGCTCGAGGCGCCGACCGCCGGCCGCGTGCTCATCGGCAACGACGACGTCACGCGCACGCCCTCGTACCGACGGCCCGTCAACACGGTCTTCCAGAGCTACGCCCTCTTCCCGCACATGACGGTGCTCGAGAACGTCGCGTTCGGACTCAAGCGCCGCGGAGCGAAGAACGCGCTGGTCCGCGCTCACGAGGCTCTGCAGATGGTCGAACTCGACCACATCGCGCAACGCAGGCCGGCGCGGCTCTCCGGTGGCCAGCAGCAACGGGTCGCCCTGGCCCGCGCTGTCGTGAACCGGCCGGCGCTCCTGCTGCTCGATGAGCCTCTCGGCGCGCTCGACCTCAAACTGCGGCGCCAGATGCAGGTCGAGCTCAAAGACATCCAAACGGATGTCGGCATCACCTTCCTGCACGTGACGCACGATCAGGAGGAGGCCATGACGATGGCCGACACGATCGCCGTCATGAACAAGGGCCGGATCGAGCAGATGGGCGCCCCTGCGGAGCTCTACGAGCTGCCCCGCACGGCGTTCGTCGCAAACTTCCTGGGTCAGTCGAACCTGTTCGCCGGCCCGGTGGTGTCGGCGAAGGGCGACACGATCGTCGTCGACGTCGCGGGCCGCAAGGTCGCCGTGCCGCGGGAGCGCGCCCAGCGGCACGCGGGCGACGTCACGATCGGAGTGCGCCCCGAGAAGCTGCTGCTGCACACGTCGCAGCCGGCGCCTGTCGCCGGCGTCAACCTGCTCGGCCCCGGTCGCGTCCACGATGTCTCGTTCAGCGGGGTCAGCACGCAATACCTCATCGGTGTCCCGGGTCTGGGCACCCTGACGGTGTTCGCCCAGAATCTCGTGTCGGGCCCGGTCGTGGGCAACGGGGCCGAGGTGTGGGTGACCTGGTCGGTCGATCACGGCTTCGGGGTCGCCGACGAGCCGGCCGACGCGTTGCGCTTCGACCCCGACGACGACACCCAGGCGATCGCCATCGCGCAGCGGCGCCGCATCGAGGCCGAGTTCGAGGAGGCCTGATGGCCTTCGGAGCGTTCGGCAGCGCCCCCGGGACTCCTGCGGTCGCTGACGCAGCACCGGGTCGCAAGAGCCCGGTCGCGCTGCTGTTGCTGCTGCCCGGTGTCGCCTATCTCGCGCTGTTCTTCGTCGTGCCGTTCGTGTCGCTCATCGTCACGAGTGTGAAGGCACCCGACCCGTTCGGCGAGATCGGCCGCTACGTCTATGCGTTCCGCTGGGAGAATTACGCCGAGGTCCTCGCGACTTATTGGCCGCACATCGGGCGCTCGTTCGGCTTCGCGATCGCGGCGACGATCATCGCGCTGCTCATCGGCTACCCGATTGCCTATTTCATCGGAGTCAAGCTGCGGCGGTTCCCGCTGCTGCAGGCGCTCGCCCTGGTTCTGGTGATCGCCCCGTTCTTCATCAGCTTCCTGCTGCGCACCTTCGCCTGGAAGCAGATCCTTGCCGACGAAGGACCGGTGCTCGGGGTGCTGCAGTCGATGACGATCTTGCCCGACGACGCGCGGTTGACCGGCACGGCGGGCGCGGTGATCTTCGGCATCGCGTACAACTTCATCCCGTTCATGACGCTGCCGATCTACACCTCGCTCGAGCGTCTCGATCTGCGGTACGTCGAAGCCGGGGGCGACCTGTACGCGAGTCCCGTGACGACGTTCTTCACGGTCACGCTGCCGCTGTCGATGCCGGGGGTGGTGTCGGGAACGCTCCTGACCTTCATTCCGGCCGCGGGCGACTACATCAACGCCTCGAGTGACTTCCTCGGCGCACCCGATACGGCCATGATCGGCAACGTCATCGAGGCGAATTTCCTGAGGGTGGAGAATTACCCGGTTGCCGCCTCGCTCTCGATCATCCTGATGGGCGCGATCCTCCTACTCGTTGGGCTCTATATCCGCCGAGCCGGCACCAAGGACCTGGTATGAACCGCGGACTGCGTTTCGGGATCGGGAGCTGGGGGCTCGCCGTCTACGCGATCCTGGGGTTCGTTCTGCTGCTCACCCCGATCGTCTACACGATCGCGTTCTCGTTCAACGACTCGGTGAAGACGAACATCGTCTGGCGCGGGTTCACCTTCGAGAACTGGACGACGATTTGTACGGTCGAGAACGGCGCCGTGTGCGAGGCGTTCGCCACGAGCATTCTCGTCGGTGTGGTGGCGACCCTCGCGGCCACCGCTCTTGGCACCGCCATCGCGATCGCCCTCGCCCGCTATCGCCTGCGGTTTCGGTCGGCCGCGACGCTGCTGATCTTCCTGCCGATGGCGACGCCCGAGGTCGTGCTCGGCGCGGGGCTCGCGGCGCAGTTCCTCACGGCCGGCGTGCCTAAGGGCGTTCTGACGATCATCCTCGCGCACACGATGTTCTGCATCAGCTTCGTTGTCGTGACGGTGCGTGCTCGGGTGTCGAGCCTCGATCCTGCGCTCGAAGAGGCGGGCCGCGATCTCTACGCGAGCCCGGGCCAGGTCTGGTGGCGCATCACCTTCCCGCTGCTGCTACCCGGGATCGTCGCGGCGGCGCTGCTGTCGTTCGCGCTCTCGTTCGACGACTTCATCATCACGAACTTCAACGCGGGCGCCGCATCGACGTTCCCGAAGTACGTCTACACGGCGGCGGCGCGCGGCATCCCAGCGCAGGCGAACGTCATCGCGACCGCCGTCTTCCTGCTCGCCATTGCTCTCGTCATCGGCTCGCAACTCTATTCGGCGGCACGCCGCAAGCGCCTCGCTCGAACGTCGTGAGGTCTGGATGTACGTCGATCGAACGCGCCTTTCCACCCTGCATGCCACGGAGCTCGAACGGTTTCGCGCCGCCCGACCAGGGTCAGCGACGCTGTGGGAGGTCGCCCGTGAGGTGATGCCCGAGGGCGTGCCGATGCTGTGGATGGCGAAGTGGCCAGGCCCCTGGCCGGTGTTCGTCGACGCCGCGAAAGGAGCGCATTTCACCTGTGTCGACGGGATCGACCACGTCGACCTGTGTCTCGGCGACACGGGGGCGATGGTCGGCCACGCGCCCGAGGCGTCGGTGCGCGCGATCTCTGAGCGGCTCGCCCGCGGCGCGACCTTCATGCTGCCGACCGAGGATGCGGCCGCCGCGGCTGAACTGCTCGCCGGGCGGTTCGGCCTCGAACGCTGGCAGTTCACGCTCTCGGCGACCGATGCGAACCGGCATGTGCTGCGTTACGCGCGCATGGTGACGGGCCGTCCGAAGGTCGTCGTGATCGACTTCTCCTATCACGGCACGGTCGACGAGGCGTATGCGACGCTCGATCCCGAGGGCCGCGTCGTCGCGCGCCGCGGCAACATGGGCCCGCCGGTCGACCCAGCCGTCACGACCCTCGTGGTGCCGTTCAACGACATTCCGGCGATGGAGGCAGCCCTCGCGACCGGCGACGTTGCCGCTGTTCTCATCGAACCGGCAATGACCAACATCGGCATCGTGTTGCCCGACGACGGCTGGCACGAGGCCGTGGCGAAGGCGGTCCACGCGGCGGGTGCCTACCTCGTGATCGACGAGACCCATACGCTGTGTGCAGGTCCCGGCGGGATGACGGCTCGCGACGGGCTGCGTCCCGACGCCGTTGTCGTCGGGAAGACGATTGCGGGCGGCATCCCGGCAGGAGCATGGGGGATGACGACGGCGTTCGCCGATCGTGTGCGCGCAGCCCTCGATCCCGATGGCGAGGGGCTGGAAGACATCGATGTCGGGGGAGTCGGCGGCACGCTCGCCGGCAACGCGGTGTCGATGGCGGGCATCCGCGCGACCCTTGCCGAGGTGCTGACCCCGGAGGTGTATCCCGGGATGATCGCACGCGCGACCGAGTGGACAGCGGGAGTGCAGGCGGCGATCGATGAGCTCCAAGTGCCCTGGCAGGTGACTCAGCTCGGTTGTCGTGCCGAGTACTCGTTCCGCCCGACTCCGCCGCACGACGGGCGGGAAGCGGCGGATGCCGACGACTTCGAGCTGCAGCAGTACCTCCACCTGCACGCCCTCAACCGCGGCATCCTCATCACTCCGTTCCACAACATGGCGCTCATGTCACCGGCCACGACGTCGGAGGATGTCGCGCGTCACACGGAAGCGTTCCGCGAGGCTGTCGCGAGCCTGTTCGGCTGAATGGGGAATCGCTCCCAGCCGACGGGCGTTGGATGAAGCATGGTCAATGCTGTCGCCGCTACCTCCTATGAGGGTCCCTCCGCCGTTTCGGTGATCGAAGTCGAATCGCGTCCTCCGCAAGCGGGGCAGGTGGTCGTCGCGGTGCGTGCGGCGGCTCTCAACCCTTTCGACGCGAAGATGACCTCGGGCGCTGCGGGAACCGACCCGGCGAAGCTGCCGCTCCGGCTCGGCAGCGAGGCGGCCGGGGTCGTGACGGCGGTCGGTGAGGATGCCGTGGGCCTGGGGGGCGAACCGCTCGCGGTCGGCGACGAGGTGTACGGTCACCGGCTGAGCGGTGCGCAGGCGAGCGAACTCACGGTGAACGCCGAGAACCTCATCCGCAAACCCCCAGAGGCGTCGTTCGGCGAAGCAGCGGGACTCCTCTCTGCCGGCACGACCGCCGTGCACGGTCTGGAGTCGGTGCGGGTCACCTCGGGCGACGTGGTGCTGATTCACGGCGCGAGCGGCGGAGTCGGACGCCTCGCCGCACAACTCGCCATGTTGCGCGGCGCGCGCGTTATCGGAACGGCCTCCCCGAAGCGCCACGCCGGCCTCGCGGCGCTCGGCATCGAACCTGTTGCCTACGGCGAGGGCCTCGTCGAACGGGTGGCCGCACTGGCTCCGGGCGGCATCGACGCCGCGTTCGACACGATCGGCACCGACGAGGCGCTCGAAACGTCGCTGCAGCTGCTGAGCGACTCAAGCCGGTTCGTCACGATCGTCAACTTCGCCGCGGCGCTCGCCGCCGGCGGTCAAGCGATCGGCGGGGGACCGGGCGCTGACCCCGGGCGGGAGATCCGCGCCGCTGCACGCCTGACCCTGGCTGGCTTCTTCGCCGACGGCATGATCGACGTCCAGATCGCCCGCAGTTACCCGCTGGCAGAGGCGCGGGCGGCATACGAGTACCTCGTCACCGGACACGCCGGCGGCAAGGTAATTCTCGAGCCCTGACCCAGCCGGTTCCGGCGGGCAAACTCAGGCGGGTAGCCCCGCGAAGCAGGCGTCGAGCACATCGACCGCGTCAGCGAGCTGCGCGTCGGTGATTGCGAGGCTCGGCAGGAATCGCAGCACGTTGCCGTAGCTGCCCGCGGTCAGCACGAGCAGGCCATGCTGCGCCGCCTCGGCCGCGATGGCCGACACGAGGTCGGCGCGCGGCGCGTGGGTTCCGGGGTCACTGAGTTCGACGGCGAGCATTGCGCCGATTCCGCGCACCTCGGCGATGACCGGGTACTTCGTCTGCAACGCGAGCAACGCGGGCTTGAGCACGCCCTCGATGCGGGTCGCCTCACCCAGCAGTCCGTCGGCTTCGATGCGCTCGAAGACCGCGATTGCGGCAGCACAGGCCACCGGGTTGCCGCCGAACGTGCCGCCGAGCCCGCCCGGCTGGGCGGCATCCATGATCTCGGCGCGACCGGTGACGGCGGCGAGCGGCAGGCCGCCGGCGATGCCTTTCGCCGTGAGTACGAGGTCGGGCACGAGGCCGAAGTGCTCGCTCGCGTAGTACGCGCCGGTGCGAGCCATGCCGCTCTGGATCTCGTCGGCGATGAACACGATGTCGTTCGCGGTGCACCACTCCTGAAGCGCCGGCAGATAGCCGTCGGCGGGCACGACGAAGCCGCCCTCGCCCTGGATGGGTTCGACGACGAGGCAGGCGAGGTCCGTCGCGCCGACGGTCTTCTCGAGGTAGCCGATCGTGCGCGCAGCCGCGGCCTTGCCCGACAACCCGTCGTGCAGCGGGTAGGAGTTCGGTGCGCGGTAGACGTCGCCCGCAAACGGCCCGAAGCCGAGCGAGTACGGCATCGCCTTGAAGTTCATCGCCATCGTGAGGTTGGTGCGGCCGTGGTACGCGTGCTCGAGCACGGCGACGCCCGACCGGCCGGTGAACTTGCGGGCGATCTTGACGCCGTTCTCGACGGCCTCGGCACCCGAGTTGACGAGCACCGACTTCTTCGCGTGCGTGCCGGGGGTGTGGGTGGCGAGCAGCTCGGCGACCCGCACGTACTCCTCGTACGGGGTGATCGTGAAGAGCGTGTGGATGACGTCGCCCAACTGCTCCCGCGCGGCGGCAACGACGGAATCGTCGGTGTGCCCGATCGTCGTGACCCCGATGCCGGCGCTGAGGTCGAGGAACGCATTGCCGTCGACATCCACGACGATCGCGCCGTGCGCCTTCTCGATGTAGACGGGAAGAGCCGAGGCGACGCCGTCCGACACCACCGCACGGCGGCGCTCCTGCAGCGCGATCGACAGCGGTCCAGGGACTGCCGTCACCACCTTCCGCTCCGTCGGAACTACGGTGGGGGCGAGCGTGTCGGTCATAGCCCTGAGTCTAGAACCGGGCCGCGCACGAGAGCCTGGGAGAGGAAACCCCGATGGATGCCGATCACCGCTTCGTGGCCTCCCTCGCCTGGACGGGCAACCGCGGTTCGGGAACCGCCGGCTACCGCGAGTATGGGCGCGAGCACGTGGTCTCCGTCGCGGGCAAGCCCGACATCCTCGGGTCGGCAGCGCGGGTCTTTCACGGCGATGTCGACCGCTGGAACCCCGAAGAGATGCTCATTGCGGCGCTCGCCCAGTGCCACCTGCTGAGTTACCTCTACGTCGCTGTCGCGAACGGGATCGTCGTCGAGTCCTATCGGGACGAGGCGGAAGGAACTCTCGTCACGATGCCCGATGGGGGCGGCAGGTTCCGCGACGTCACCCTACGGCCCACGGTGACGATCTCAGCGGGCGACCCCGCCGTAGCCGAGCGCATCCACGCGGATGCCCACCGGCTGTGTTTCATCGCGTCGAGCGTGAACTTCCCGGTGCGACACGAGCCGACGGTGCTCACTACCCTCGGAGCATGACGACCAGAGACTGACCGGCTAGGGACTGACGCTGTCGGTGCCGTCGTTCGAGTCGAGGGCGCTGTACAGGTCGGCGTAGTCGGCGTCGAGCGCGGTGAGCTGTTCCACGAGCCCGTTGTACCGGGCGATCTCGGCGTCGAGGGCGGCCGCTTCGGCGTCGAGAGCATTACTTCGCGCGATGAGGGCGGCGCGCTCCTGGTCGAACTGCTCCTGCGTCAGGAACGCCCCGCTGTCGGCCCGCGCGTTGAACGAGTCGACGTCGGCGTTGAAGTCAGCGATGGCGGCCTCATAGGCAGCGATGCGGGCGTCGAGCACCGGGTCGAGGGCGTCGATCTCGGTGACCAGGGCATCGATCTGGGCGCGGAGTTGGTCGAACAACGCGGTCGCCTGCACGTTCAGCTCGACGACTTTGGCACGATCATCGAAGTATCGGGCGTAGTGCGCCTCAAGGTCGGGGGAGAGGTCGGTGAACTCAGTGCCGAGCCGAGAGTGCCATTCATCGGCGTGCTGGGCGGCGGCGTAGAGTTCGAGGTCTTCGAACACCGGGTTGTCGTCGGGGATGGCAGCGATCGCCTCGTCGACGAGCGCGTCGATGCGCTCCCGCTCGTCGGGGCTCAGCCGCTCGTAGGCGGCGTGCAACATCTCGTGGGCGGCGGTCACCTCCACGGTTCCGGCGAGGCGTTCGTCGGTGACCGCGTAGACGTACAGGTTGCCCTCGTAGTAACAGCCAAGCACGGCACCGCCCTCGATCGAGCAGTGCTGGTTGAAGTCGTCGTCGTCTTCGATCGCCGGGGTGGAGGCCCGATAGATGAGCTCACCCTCTTCGCTCATCCCGGTCGCTGCGGCGATCGCGGCCACGTCGACGGGGATCGGCTCCGACCAGGCCACGTACGCGTCGTGGAAGTGCTGGATGCGGGGCAGGGTCCAGGTGCTCGCGAGCAGCGCGACCGTCGTCACCACCGCGACCGCCATTCCGGCGACCAGCAACGGCCAGGGGCGGAGGCGCCGGGGCTCCGGCGGCAGCGCGAATTCCTGCGACGCCAGTGGCGTTCCGGCAGAAGGTGGCAGCATCCCGCCGCTCCCGTGGTTCTCGTTCAACGCAAGGCCCCCAGCGCGTCTTCGATCACCCCGGCCGCGTCGTCGATCAGCTCTTCGCTGATGACGACGCTCGGCATGATCCGCAGCACCGAGTCCCACGACCCCGCGTCGAGCGGGATGACCCCGTTGCTCGTCGCATGCTTCAGTACGGTCGACAGTGCGTCGGGGTTCGGCTCCTTCGTGCCGGGCTTCACGAGTTCGACGCCGAACATCGCGCCCTTGCCACGCACCTCTCCGACGACAGGGAATCTCTCGGTCCAGCCGCCGATCCGGTTCAGCAGCGCCTTCTCGACCCGCTGCGCTTCGCCCAACAGGTTGTCGCGTTCGATGATCTCGAACACCTTGAGCGCTGCCGCCGTCGAGACCGGGTTGCCGCCGAACGTCCCGCCGATTCCGCCAGGCTGAACGGCATCCATGATCTCGGCTTTGCCGGTGACCGCGGCGAGCGGGAAGCCGCCCGCGATGCCTTTCGCGCTCGTCACGAGGTCGGGCACGACTCCGTGGTGTTCGATCGAGTACCACGTACCGGTGCGCGCGATGCCAGCCTGGATTTCATCGGCGACAAAGACGATCCCGTTTTCTTCACAGAACGACTTGATCGCGGCGAAGTAACCGGGAGCCGGGATGACGATGCCGCCGTCACCCTGGATCGGCTCGGCGAAGAAGGCGGCGACTTCGCTCGCGCCGATGTGCGTGACGATGTAGTCGATCGTCTTCGCGGCGGCTTCCTCGCCGGATAGCCCGTCGCGAAACGGGTACGAGATCGGCACCGAGTACAGCTCACCGGGGAAGGGCCCCATTCCGGCGCGCTCCGGCCACGGGCGGTAGGTCATCGCCATCGTCAGGTTGGTGCGGCCGTGGAAGGCGTGGTCGAGCGACACGATCGCGCGCCGCCCGGTGAATTTGCGGGCGATCTTGACGGCGTTCTCGACGGCCTCGGCACCGGAGTTGACGAGGATCGAGTGCTTCTCGAAGTCACCGGGCGTGATCTGCTGCAGCTTTTCGGCCACCTTCACGTAGTTCTCGTACGGAGTGACCGTGAAGAGGGTGTGGGTTAGCTTCTTGGCCTGCTCGTAGGCCGCCTCGGCGACCTCCGGATGCGCGTGCCCGATCGTCGTCACGCCGATGCCGCAGCCGAGGTCGATCAGCTGGTTGCCGTCGACGTCGACGAGGATCGCACCCGAACCGTGGTCCATGTAGATGTTGGCGAGCGTTCCCGCCCCACGAGAGACACTGGCGACCCGGCGTTCCTGGAGGGCGATCGACTTCGGACCCGGCAGGTCGGTCACGAGCTTCCGCTCCTGCGGCACGCTAAATCCCATACCGGTCAGCCTACGGCTGCGCGACGGCCTCATCGGAGAGGATGAAGGGTGCTCATCCGGCCCGGTCTGGCGACGCTCGTGGTCGCGACGCTCGTGCTCCCCGCCCTCGTGCTGAGCGGGTGCGCTGCCCGCCCGCTGACCCTGGGACCGCCGTCGCCGACTCCGTCCGAGGGGCCGGTGTGCGCGGCAGCCGGGGAGGCTTCCGACGCGGTTGAGGTCTCCGGCGATCTCGGCAATTCACCGGTCATCGCCGCCGCCGGTCCGTTCTCGGTGGATCGCGTCGAGCGCACGGTCCTCATTGAGGGTGCCGGGGACCCGGTCGGGGAGGGCGACCTCGTTGAGGTGGCGATCACGATCGTCAACGCCACAACCGGGGAACAGGCTCCCGGCACGGCGGCGGCGCGCGTGCTGCTTGAGGAGGGGGCGGTGCAGCCGGGGCTGCTCGCGACGATCCTGTGCTCGACCCCCGGAAGCCGAGTCGTCGGCGTCGTGCCCGCAGAGGAGGCCTTCGGCTCGGCCGGTCAGCCCGAACTTGCGATCGGTCCCGACGACGACCTCGTGTTCGTCGTCGACGTCCTCGCTCACGTGCCGACCCAAGCCGAGGGGGATCCGATCGCGCTGCCCGACGGCTTCCCCGACCTCGGCCTCGAGTTCGACCCCGACGGGCGCCCGACGGTGACGATCCCGGCCGTCGATCCGCCCGGCGAGTTGCTGAGCGCCACCTTGATCGAAGGCACCGGCACGGTCGTCGGAGCGGGCGACGAGTTTCTCGTGCAGTTCCAGGGGGTGAACTGGCGTACCGGTGACGTGTTCGACGAAACCTGGGGGGATGCCCCCCGCTCGCTCCTCGAGTTGTTGCCGGGCGTCGACGCCGCCCTCGTCGGACTGGCGGTCGGTTCGCGTCTCGTCGTGATCGTTCCCCCCGCTGATGGCTACGGCGCGGCCGGGTCTCCCAGTTCAGGCATAGCCGGGACGGATACGGTGGTGTATGTGGTCGACGTCCTCGCCACGACGCCGCCTCCGGCGTGACCGCTGTCGAAGGAATCCTGTTGCGCCGCTCCCTCCTTGCCCTTCCGTTCGTCCTCGCCTCCGCGCTCGTTCTCGCGGGCTGCTCAGCCGACGACGGCACGACGCCCGACGCCACTGAGACCGACACCTCGACGGTCGGCGTCTGCGAGACGCCCGACGGCGCCGCGGTCTCAGCGGTCGACGTCAGCGGTGACTTCGGCAGCGCGCCGACCATTGCCTTCGACGCCGGACTCGAGGTCGCGACGACCGAACGTGTTGTCGTGATCGAGGGCGACGAGGTCGAACCGGGCCAGCTGGTGTCGGCCGCCTACGCCCTCTACAACGGCACGACTGGCGAAGAGCTCGAGACCTACGGCTGGGCCGAAGGCGACCCGGCGACACCGTTCCGCGCCGACTACGACATGCTCTTCACCGGCTTCGCCAAGACACTCGGATGCCTCGGCCCCGGTAGCCGCGCGGTGGGGGTCATCCCTAACGCCGAAGGCTTCGGCGAACAGGCCGAGACCGTCGGAATCGGTGTCGACGACGTGCTCGTCTTCGTCGTCGACGTGCTGAGTGACAACGTCTGGTCGACCGACGTTCCCGAGGTCGGCGGCACCGCCGAGGCGCCGACGGTGACGCTGCCGGCCATCGCCCCGAAGACCGACCTCGAAATCGCCGTGCTCGAAGAGGGCGCCGGGGATGTCGTCGGCCTCAACGACTCCGTCTCGGTGCACTACCTCGGAACCGCATGGGAGACCGGGGTCGTCTTCGACTCGAGCTTCGACCGCGGCGCGCCCGCGACCTTCGCGGTCAGCGGCGTCGTTCAGGGCTTCCAGGAGGCTCTCGTCGGTCAGACCGTCGGTTCGAAGATCCTGGTGACGATGCCGCCCGCGCTCGGCTATGGAGCGAGCGAAGGTCACGAGCTGCAGAACTCGACTCTCGTCTTCTACATCGAGATCGTCGAACTGAACCCCGCCGCCTGATATGACGGGCTGCCTGAGATGACGGACTGCCTGAGATGACCCCGCGTCGCGTCATCGTGCTCGGCTCCACGGGGTCGATCGGCACTCAGGCGCTCGAGGTCATCGCCGCGCACCCCGATCGCTTCGAACTCGTCGGTCTCGCGGCAGGGTCGGATCGCCTGATGCTAGAGGCGCAAGCAGCCGCGACGGGCGTGACCCGTCTGGCGCTCGGGGCCGACGAAGCCGTGCAGCTTGTGCGCGACACTCCTGCCGATGTCGTGCTCAACGGCATCACCGGGTCGGTGGGCCTCGGTCCGACCCTCGCCGCCCTCGAGGTGGGAGCGACCCTGGCACTCGCTAACAAGGAGAGCCTGATCGTCGGCGGCGATCTCGTGAAGGCGGCGGCCGCGCCTGGGCAGATCGTGCCCGTCGACTCGGAGCATTCAGCGCTCGCCCAGGCCCTCCGGTCGGGCTCGGCGGGCGAAGTGCGGCGCCTCGTGCTGACCGCCTCCGGTGGTCCGTTCCGCGGTCGCAGCCGGGCCGACCTCGCCTCCGTCACGCCCGCGGAAGCGCTCGCGCATCCGACCTGGGACATGGGTCGCATGGTCACCACCAACTCGGCGACCCTGGTCAACAAGGGCCTTGAGGTGATCGAGGCGCACCTGCTGTTCGACGTTCCGTACGGGGCGATCGACGTCGTCGTGCATCCCCAGTCGATCGTGCATTCGATGGTGGAGTTCACCGATGGCTCGACCCTCGCCCAGGCGTCGCCGCCCGACATGCGGCTACCGATCGCGCTGGGCTTGGGATGGCCCGACCGCGTTCCGGGTGTCGGTCGGCCGCTCGACTGGACTCAGGCCCAGTCCTGGACCTTCGAGCCTCTCGACAATGAGGCTTTCCCGGCGGTCGCCCTCGCGAAACGGGTCGGCGAGGCCGGGTCGACCTATCCCGCAGTGTTCAACGCCGCCAACGAGCAGGCCGTCGCCGCCTTCCACGCCGGGCGGATCGGCTACCTCGCGATTGTCGAGACCGTGGAGCGGGTCGTCGACCAACATGAGCCGGGCGAAATGACGCTCGACGGAGTGCTTGATGCCGAACGGTGGGCGCGGGCGGCTGCGGATGCCATTCTTGCGGGGTGAGATCGACTGACGTTCGGCGCGGCATCGCTGCGCTCATCCTCGCCGCGGGATTCGCGGTCGCGCCGGTAGCGCCCGCTGCCGCCTGTGCGTGCGGAGGGGTGGCCCCTTCGCCGGGCTCCGAGGTCGCCGTCGGCGAAGAACACGCGATCATCTCCTGGCAGAACGGTGATCGGCAGGGCGGGGTCGAGCAAATCGATCTCCTGCTGGGAGTCCTGAGCACCGACGTCGAGACGGGCCTCATCTTCCCGACTCCCGGTCCGGCAACCGTTTCGCTCGGCGACCGCGCCGACTTCGAAGCGATCGACCGGGTGACGACCCCGAAGCAGGTCGAAGAGTACGACTGGTGGACGTTCCGCGCCCTAGGTGACGGCGCTCCGGGCGGCGCGCCGCCCGAGGTGCTCTCCGTCGTCCAGCTCGGGCCGATTGAAGCGGTGACCCTCGCGGCGTCAGATACCGCGGGGCTGCAGATCTGGCTGGTCGACAACGGCTTCGCTCTCTCGCCCGAGGTGACCGCGCTGCTCGAGGGCTATGTCGAACGCGGTTGGTTCTTCGTCGCCCTCAAACTCACGGGCGACGCGCCCCTCGACGGTGGCCTCGATCCGCTGCGGTTCACCTTCGCCTCCGACGAACTGGTCTATCCGCTCGAACTTTCCCGGGCGGCCACCTCACCGCAGACCGTGCGAGTCTTCGTTTTCGACGACCACCGTCAGCGCGTGTCGTTCGCCGGAGCGGGATCGCCCGCCGCGTCATTCACCTCCTGGGCCGCTCCGGTCGTCGACACGGAAGTGGCGGGATTCGGCGACTACCTCACGGTGTTCGAGCTCTACTTCGACGAACCTGACAGCCAGATTCTCGGCGACCTCGAATTCGCCGACACGTTGAACGACGAGGTGACGGGCACCGAGTACCGGGTGACCGTGCCCGTCGGCCTGTTCGGCATCCCGCTGGGCTGGCTGCTGGTCGGCGTCGCGATCGTCGGGGGGTTCGGGGCTCTCCTCGTCGTGGCGATCGTCGGGGCGAAGCGCTCGTGACGGCCGTGACGGTCAGGGCTTCTTGTCCTTGCCGTTTCCGTTGTTGTTCCCGTTGTTCCCGCTGTTGCCGGGGGCGTCATCGTCGGTCTCCGGTGTCGGGGTCGGGGTCGGGGTCGGGGTCGGCCTCGGCGTGACGTCCACCTCGGCGGGCGGCGAATCGCCGGGGGTGAGGCTCGCCATGAGGGCGGGGATGCCGACGAAGACTGCGGCCAGCACGAGAGCACCGGCGAGCAGCGTGACGAGGCCGCCGAACAGCAGCCGGGGGGACGCGCGTCGGCGTTCCCGCGGCGGACGCACGGGAGGGGGCGGCGCGGCCCCCGCCATCCGCTCGGTGGGCGCGTCGGATGGCGCGGCCGCGAGCACTCGGGTCGCGGCCGGCACGTCGAGTTCGCGCGCGACCTCGACGGCGCGCGGGCGATCGGCCGCGTCGAGTGCCGTCATCCGGGCGAGCAGCGGGGCGTCGGCCGCGAGGGCGGGGTCGTCAAGGGCGGGTGATCGCACGAGTCGTGCGCCGAGAACCTCTTCGGCCGTTCCGCTGAACGCGGGCCGCCCGGTGAGGCACTCGATGAGCACGAGGCCGAGCGAGTAGACGTCCGAGGCGGGCGTGACGTCGCCGCCCCGGGCCTGCTCGGGGCTGAGGTAGACCGCTGAGCCGACGACGGAACCGGCGGTCGTCGCGCGCGATCCGCCTACGGAGTGCGCAATCCCGAAGTCGAGCAGCCGGGCTTCTTCGGGATCCGGAACGGCGGGGATCATGATGTTGGCGGGCTTGATGTCGCGGTGCACGACTCCGGCGTCGTGCGCGGCGGCGAGTCCGCTCGCGGCGGCGGCTCCAACCAGCCGAGTCTCGACCGCGGACAGCGGGCCGCGCGCGATGCGGGCGGCGAGTGTCTCTCCGTCGACGAATTCGAGGACGAGATAGGGCGGAGTCGCGTCGAGCCGCGCGTCGAAAAGCGTCACGATCGCCGGGTGGCGGAGGCCGGCGAGGGCGCGAGCCTCCCGCTGTCGCCGTGCGGAATCGCTCACCTCGCTCTCGGCTCCGTAGACCTTGATCGCGACGGAACGCCGGAGCTGCAGGTCGTCCGCACGGAACACGGATGCGGTCCCGCCGTCGCCGAGTCGCTCCCGGAGCGCGTATCGCCCATGGAAGGTCTGTCCGACATCGGGTACCTGCACGGTCCCATGGTGCCCCACGGCGCCCCTGCCCACAGGACCCTTGCGGTCCGCTCCCAGCCACGCTACGTCCACTGCCGTACTCTGACCGGGTGGAATCCGCGCTGCTGTACCTCCTCGGCGTGGTGATCGTGCTCGTCGGCCTGATGGTCTCCATCGGACTCCACGAGGTCGGCCACCTCGTGCCCGCAAAGCTCTTCGGGGTGCGAGTCGGGCAGTACATGATCGGCTTCGGCAAGACGCTGTTCTCCAAGCGCGTCGGCGAGACCGAGTACGGCCTGAAGATGATTCCGCTCGGCGGCTACATCTCGATGGCCGGGATGTTCCCGCCCGAGCGCACGGGTGGCAAGCCGCGCACGGCATCCACCGGCTTCTTCGACACGATGGTGAACGACGCGCGTACCGCCGCCCACGAGGGGATTCCGGCGGGAGAGGAGCACCGCACCTTCTACCGGCTTCCGGTGCTCAAGCGCGTCATCATCATGCTCGGCGGGCCGTTCATGAACCTCGTTCTTGCGTTCGTGTTCTTCGGGATCGTGCTCGTCGGTTTCGGCATCCCGCAGTCGACGACGACGATCGGGACCGTCTACGAGTGCGTCGTGCCGGCCGACAGCACGCAGACAGAGTGCACCGACGACGACCCGCTCGCGCCCGCGGCGGAGGCCGGACTGCTGCCGGGTGACCGCATCCTCGCGATCGACGGCCAGCCGATTGCCGAGTACTCAGACGTTTCCGAGATCGTCACCGCGTCCGCCGGGCAACAGCTCGCGTTCGAGGTGCTGCGCGATGGTGAGCGGCTCACCCTGCCCGTGATGCCCCTGCTGACCGAGCGGCCAGTGTTCGACGACGACCTGCAGCCGGTCGAGAACCCCGACGGTTCGCCCGCCACCCAAGAGGTCGGTTTCATCGGTATCGGCTACGCCGTGCAGAACGTGCAACAACCGATCACCGCGGTGCCGGGCTTCGTGGGAGACGCGGCGGGTCGCATCTGGCACTCGATCGCCACCCTTCCCGTGCGGGTCTATGACCTCGGGGTGTCGACGTTCAGCGGCGCGGAGCGCGACCCCGAGGGCATCATCGGGGTCGTCGGGATCGGTCGTCTCGCGGGCGAGATCACCAGTCTCGACACGCTGCCGGTCGCCGATCGTGCGGCGAGCATCCTCAGCCTGCTGGGCGGGCTCAACCTTGCGCTCTGCCTGTTCAACCTCGTGCCGCTGCTCCCGCTCGACGGCGGCCACGTCGCGGGTGCGATCTGGGAGGGTATTCGCCGAGGGTTCGCGAAGTTGTTCCGGCGTCCCGACCCGGGTCCGGTGGATGTCGCCCGCCTGATCCCCATCACCATGGCCGTCTCGGGTGTGCTCGCGGTGCTCACGGTGTTCGTGATCTTCTCCGACATCGTGAACCCGATCAGTCTGTTCTGACGTCTGGTTC
>NZ_JANMSQ010000028.1:0-4455 GCF_031389465.1 Pseudolysinimonas sp. | reverse complement strand
AGCTCACCGAGAAGGTGCGCCGCAAGCCGTTCAGCGTGGTGCTCTTCGACGAGATCGAGAAGGCGCACCCCGACATCTTCAACTCGCTGCTCCAGATCCTGGAGGAGGGACGTCTGACGGACGGTCAGGGTCGCGTCGTCGACTTCAAGAACACGGTCATCATCATGACGACCAACCTCGGCACGAAGGACATCACTGGCGGCCCCGTCGGCTTCACGCTCGAGGGAAGCGCGGCGAACGACTACAGCGCCATGCGCGGCAAGGTCGTCGAAGAGCTGAAGAAGCACTTCAAGCCCGAGTTCCTGAACCGCGTCGACGAGACGATCGTGTTCCCGCAGCTGAACAAGGACGAGCTGCTGCAGATCGTGGGCATCTTCATCAAGCGTCTCGCCGAGCGTCTGCTCGACCGCGACATGACGATCGAGGTGTCGGACGAGGCGAAGGCCCGACTCATCGAGCTCGGCTGGGACCCGACACTCGGCGCTCGCCCGCTTCGGCGCGCGGTGCAGCACGAGATCGAGGACCGCCTGTCGGAGAAGATCCTGCACGCCGAACTCGATGCCGGTGACCACGTGCGGATCGGCTTCACCGATGGCGAGTTCACCTTCGAGACCGGACGCCAGGCCGGCCGCGACCCGAAGCCCACGAAGGCCGCCGCCCTCGGGGCCTGACTACCTCCGGTCGCTTGGCTGGATCTCGGAGAGGTTGGACCCACCACGAGGTGAGTCCAACCGCTCCGTTCTGGGTCCATCCTCGGCCGGTCCGCGACGGTAAGGTGGGGCGTCGTGAGCGAATTCAGCGTGCGACGGGCACGCACCGGTGACATCCCCGAGATCGAGACGCTCATCGCTCCGCTCGTCGAGAGCCGCGTGCTGCTCGGCAAGGATCGCGTCGTGTTCTATGAGGCGGTGCAGGAGTTCCGGGTAGCTGAGGATGCCGATGGTCGGCTGATCGGTTGCGGCGCCTTACACGTGATGTGGGAGGACCTCGGCGAGGTGCGCACTCTCGCCGTCGCGGATATGTGGCGCGGGCGCGGCGTAGGTAACGCGATCCTCGAAAGCCTTGAGGCGGAGGCCCGCGACCTCGGCCTCTCGCGGCTGTTCTGCCTGACCTTCGAGACGGGCTTCTTCGGCCGCAACGGGTTCGCCGAGATCGCCGAGAGCATCGTCTCGCCCGACGTGTACGCCGAACTGGTTCGCTCACCCGACGAAGGCGTCGCGGAGTTCCTCGATCTCTCCCGGGTGAAGCCCAACACGCTCGGCAACACCCGGATGCTCAAGCAGCTCTGACCCGGGCGTTCGGCGCATCGGGGCGTGCCGACGCGCCTGCCGCGAAACCCGGGCTTACCCTGGCGGCATGTCGAGCGTGCGCAACCCCGTCGGGCCGCAGCCGCCGTCGGTGTATTGGCGGCGTCGTCTGCTGGTGCTGATCGGGCTGATTGCCGTCGTCGTCATCATTGTGCTGATCATCGTGCGACCGGGCGCCGACAACACCGGGGCCGCGACCCCGACGCCGACGAACTCCGCATCGAGCACTCCGGTTGCCGGCGAAGCGGGCGACCCGTGCAACCCGGCTGTCATCCAGCTCGAGCCGATCACCGACTCCGTGAGCTACGCCTCGGGCGTGCAGCCGCAGATCTCGATGTCGATCACCAACACCGGCTCGGTCGCCTGCACGCTCGACGTCGGCACATCGGAGCAGGTGTACTTCATCGTGAGCGGATCGGACCCGATCTGGAACTCCCGCGACTGCCAGCAAGGCGGCACCCCGCTCGAGATGGAGCTGGAGCCGAACACACCGATCACGACGACACCGTTCGCCTGGGACCGCACCCGCTCGGCGCCTGACACTTGCGCCACCGGCCGCCCGGAGGTCATCGCGGGCGGAGCCACCTACCGTCTGAGCGTCGCTCTCGGTTCCATCGAGTCCGCCGAAGACACCCCGTTCATCCTCAACTGACCCCGCCACCGAGGGAGGTTAGAACGCGGGGACGGTTGCTCGCTCGGCGGGGGCGGCCGCGAACGCGATTCCGATCGCGGAGCGCACCGACCCGGCGTCGCCGTCGACGATCTGCGAATACCC
The DNA here is from genome assembly GCF_031389465.1 of Pseudolysinimonas sp. Classification (GTDB taxonomy): domain Bacteria; phylum Actinomycetota; class Actinomycetes; order Actinomycetales; family Microbacteriaceae; genus Pseudolysinimonas_A. The sequence continues at coordinate 2,373 of NZ_JANMSQ010000028.1, read as the reverse complement.
GAGCCGCGCAGCCTCGCTGAGCCGCTGGCGCGCGGCGGCCACCGGCCGGATCTCGCCGGCAAGCGAGATCTCACCCACCGCGGCAAGAGTCTGCGGCAGGGCGACGTCTTTCACCGCCGAGGCGATCGCGAGCGCGATGGCAAGGTCGGTGGCTGGCTCGGTGAGGCGCATGCCCCCGACAGTCGAGACATACACATCGGATGTCGACATCCGAAGTCCGCACCGGCGTTCGAGCACCGCGAGGATCATCGCGACCCGGGCCGAGTCGACGCCGTTCACCACCCGTCGTGGCTGCGGGGCGGTCGTGCCGACGATGAGCGCCTGCACTTCGACCGGGATCGCGCGGCGGCCTTCGAGGGCGATCGTGACACAGGTGCCGCTCACCGGAATGGCGCTGCGGGAGAGGAAGAGCGCCGACGGATCGGGCACCTCGGCGATGCCGTCGCCGGTCATCTCGAAGCATCCGACTTCGTCGGTGGGGCCGAACCGGTTCTTCAGCGCCCGCACGAAGCGCAGCGCGGTCTGGCGGTCGCCGTCGAAGCTGCAGACGACATCCACGAGGTGTTCCAACAGGCGCGGCCCGGCGATCGAGCCGTCTTTGGTGACATGGCCGACGAGCAGCAGCGGCAGGTTGCGTTCTTTGGCGATGCGGATGAGGGTTCCCGCGACTTCGCGCACCTGCGCGGGTTGCCCGGGGGCGCCGTCGGACATCGCGGATGACACCGTCTGCACCGAGTCGACGATGAGCAGGCGGGGCTTCACGGCATCCACCTGGCCCAGGATCGTCGCGAGGTCGGTCTCGGCCGCGAGGTAGAGCTCGTCGCTGAGGGCACCGGTGCGTTCCGCGCGCAGCCGCACCTGGGCGGCAGACTCCTCGGCGCTCACGTACAGCACCCGGGCGCCAGTGGCGGCGACTCGGGCGGCGACCTCGAGCAGCAGCGTCGACTTGCCGACGCCCGGCTCACCGGAGAGCAGGATGGCGGCGCCCGGCACGATGCCGCCGCCGAGCACGCGGTCGAACTCGCCGATGCCGCTCGGGCGGTGGACGCTCTCTTCGGTGCCGATCTCGGTGATCGGCCGGGCAGTGCGAGCCGCCGAAACGGCGATCGCGGTGACCTTCTGGGTCGGGGCGCCCTGTTCGACGAGGGAGTCCCACGCCTGGCATTCGCCGCAGCGGCCCTGCCACTTGACGGAGGTCCAGCCGCACTCCCGACACGCGAATCCGGGGGTCGTCGGGCGGGCCATGCGGTCAGCCTAGGCGCGACATCCGACGACGCCGGTGAGCCCACGGCATCCGGTTTGGGGTCGGATGTCGTGGGCTCTGGGGAGGGGTCAGCCTTCGGTCGACTCCTCCTCGGTCGACTCCTCCTCGGTCGACTCGTCGGAGTCGTCGATCGGACGGTCCGGGCGGTCGGGGCGATCGCCCTGCTGCCCACCGGGACCCTGCTGGGGTCCCTGTTGAGCGGGGAACTGACCCTGCTCGATCGCGGGCCGCGCGCCGGCGTGGGTGGCCGCGGCGAGCGCGAACCCGGAGACGCCGCCGACGACGAGCGTCACGACGACGACGAGAGCGGCGATGAGCGGCGTCACCCAGCCACCCCTCTCGCGGACGACCGTCACCGGAGCGGCGGTTGTGACAGGTGCCGGGGCTTCAGAAGCCGGGGGCACCTCGGTGTTCTCTTTGTCTGCCATGGGTACGACAGTCGTGCCGTCGCCTCGGGGAAGTGTTGGGCCAACCTATGAACCAGCCGCGAAAGCGCATCCGAGAGCTGGGCTAAGATCGTCGGCGGTACCGTGTCCGAGCGGCCGAAGGAGCATGTCTCGAAAACATGTGAGGTTCATAGCCTCCGTGGGTTCAAATCCCACCGGTACCGCCATGTCCTGTCTCAGGACATAGGAAACCCTCGAACCTATTAGTTCGGGGGTTTCCTTCTTTTCTGGGGGCCCTTCGGGCGGCCGGTGGGCTGGTAGTCGCGACTGGTGTCGATGGTGAGCTCGCGGAGCAGCTCTCCGGTTGCCGCGTTGATGATCGTGACTTGGAGGTCGTTGACGAGCACGAGGACGTGGGTTCCTGAGTGGGTTCGGCTGATGCCGATGTGATGCATCTTGCTGGCGATGCGCAGGGTGATGCAGCCGGTCTTGTCGATGCGGTCGCGACGCACGCGAGTGTGATGGTCGTGGTCTCGGGCTCCCGCCTTCGGGGAGGCTTTCGGCAAGGCGAGGTAGCGGGCAGCAGGTGCCAGGCGATGGTGTGTGCGCCGGCGTCGAGCCCTTTCGTGGTGAGCCGGTGCCGCAGCTCGAGGATCAGCTCAACCGTCTCGCCGGTGAGGGCGTTCGGGCTGGACCGCGGCCGACGCGTGTGTGGCTGCAACG
>NZ_JANMSQ010000322.1:0-1579 GCF_031389465.1 Pseudolysinimonas sp. | reverse complement strand
CACGGCGAACGGCAGCGATCGTCGGGTCATCTGTCGATCATCGATGGCGAATACTCGGCAGTTGCTGGGAGCGGACTCGGAGTCTGCCCTCGACCGGGCGGGTGACTTCGTGCCAGGTGCTCTCGCATCCCCCGGGACTTGGTGACGAGCCACCCGCCCGCTCGCCCGGACCCCGGTGGCGGTTCGAGCCAGTACCGCCCGTCTCGGCGCCGGATCGCCCAGCCTTCGTTGTGCAGTTTCAAGTGGTGGTGGCGACAGAGCAGCACGCCTCGGTCGAGATCGGTGCGGCCGCCCTGGGCGTAGTGGTCGATGTGGTGGGCTTCGCACCAGGAGGGTGGCCGTTCGCAGCCGGACCACAGGCATCCGCCGTCGCGGATCGCGAGGGCAACCCGCTGACGGGCTGAGTACAGGCGTTGTTCGCGCCCGAGGTCGAGCACGTTGCCGAGCGAGTCGATGAGGGCCGGTTGGGTGCCGTTGGCGCACGCGAGACTCTGCACCGTGCCGATCGACAGCGCTTCATTCGAGCCTTCGACCACTCCGTGCCCCACACCCGCGACGAGGTCTGCAGCAGACACCAGCACTCGCACCGCCGGAGCGCCCTTGCCGACCAGAACGGAAGGGTCGAGCCCACCCGCTTGCCGCAGCAGTTCGGTGAAGGCATCCGATGCGATCTGTTCGACGGTGCGCTCGTCGCGCTCAAGGTCTGTTGCCCGTTGCACCTGCTCGGTGTCGACGAACCGCGGCCCACCTCTACGTGGCGACGTCGCCCGGTCGTAAATCTCGTCGACGACCCCAGCGGTGAGGGGGTCGTAATCCCAGATGAGGCGCTTCATGCCGTCGCGCAGATCGAGCCGTCGGATCGACCGCCGCCCCCGCAACACGGCCTCCCGTGACCCGATGCCGGCTTCGTCGATCTCGTCACGTACTTCCCGCGCGCGCTTGAGCAGCCGGTCGGGGTCGAGCGTCGGCGCTTGGTCGCACAGCAACTCGGTCGCCTCGGCGACGAGCACCGGATCCGCACCCGACCCGTCCAGCCCCGCCCGGATCGCCTCGGCCGCTTGCACCGACACCGTTCCGTCGACGACCCGATCACCGAGCACCCGATCACCGGGCACGGAGCCGTCGGCCTGCGCGAGGCGACCGACCCGGAGGGCGACCACGGCATCCCGACCTGTCGTTCCGGTGGTCGCCTTGAGCAACTCTTCGGGCGTGCGCGCACCCTCTCGTCGCGCCAACCCGGCGCCCCCGAGCAGCGGATCCGACCGCCGCTCGAGCTCGCCCGCAGCGAGCGCGACGTGCGCATCCGCCAGCTTGCGAGCTTCACCCGCGAGTCGCAACCACTCCATCAGCGCCGCATCCGACGCCGCATGACAGGCACCGACCGACCGCGGCGCATCGCGCAACGCCGCAACGGCGGTGGCGAGAGCAGTGGTCGAGGTCATGGGATCAATCCTTCCGACATCCATTCTTCCCAGAAGAACAAACTTTCGAAAGTACAAGAAGTCGCCGCCAACCGCCCTGTGGAGGACTCGCCGAGACCCTCACCGAGAAGCCCGAGACCGCCCCACATACCGCCGCA
>NZ_JANMSQ010000310.1:0-6999 GCF_031389465.1 Pseudolysinimonas sp. | reverse complement strand
GCACTGCTGATCAACGTCTGTCGCCGGCGTTGCCGTAGCCGGGTCGAGACAGGTTCCCGGGTCGGTGAACTCGTGGTACCAGAGGGTCTGCCCGAGGATCACGTAGCCCGGATCGGCGATCGCCTTGATCCAGATCTCCGTTCCGGAGGTCGCGTTGTGAACGCCCACCGAGGCCCCGACTGTCGTGAAGGTCACGTTGTCGAAGCTGATCTCGTAGGTCACGTTCGGTGCCGCGACGATCTCGTAGGTCGCCTGGGTCGAACCCGTCGTGTTCGGCTCACAGATCGAGTCGACGAACTTCGGGTCACCCGGGAACGCCTCGTCGAGGCACTTGCCGGGGTCGGCGAAGGTGTGCGACCACGGACCCGTGTAGCTCGCCAACACGTAGCCCGCATCGGCCACCGCGCGAATGATTACGGAGTCGAGCGGGTCCGCGTTGTGAACGCCGACCGAGACCGGGGCCCAGGTGTTGCCGCCGTCGGTGCTGATCTCGTAGCTCACGTGCGTGGCCGCGAAGACCTCGTACGTTCCCTGAGTCGTGCCCGTCGTATTCGGCTCGCAGACCGAGTCTGTGAACTCTGCCGCTGCCGGGTAGGCCGGGTCGAGGCAGTCGCCGGCGCTCACGAAGAGGTGCGACCAGGGTCCGGTGTCACCGGCGAGCTGGTAGCCCGAGGCGGGCACGGCCTTGATCCACACCGTGGTGCCGACGGTTGCGTTGTGCACGCCCGCCCCAATCGGGGCGTAGTCGACGCCGTTGGTGCTGACCTGGTAGGTCACGTTCGCGGTCGCGAAGACCTCGAACGTCGCCTGCGTCGATCCGGTCGTCGTCGGTTGACAGATCGAGTCGGTCCAGTCCGGCACCACCGGGTACGCGTTCACGAGGCAGTCGCCTGCGGCCGTGAAGTTGTACGACCAGTACGTCGTCGAGCCCGGCACGATGATGTTGCCGTTGGCGAGCGCCTGCACCTCGATGAGGCGCGGGAACACCGTCACGTTGACGGTGCCTGCCGAGACGTCAGTCCACGAGCCGCCATTGATGCGCACCTGGTACTTGATGCCCGAATCGGTCGGGATCGTGTACGAGGCGGTATTGGTCGTGCCGGGGCCGGTGCAGACTTGTGCGGTGAACGTCGGAGCCGCGGGAACGTCGCACTTCGACGAGGTGACGTCTGCAAACTCCAGCTTCCACTTCGAGGTTCCCTCGATGTCGTAACCGAAGAGGGCGACAGCCTGGATCCACACCGACGAGCCGTCGGCGGCGAAGTAGACGCCGGCCGCGATGTCGGTCCACGGACCGCTGCTGCCTCCGCTGGACACCTGGTACTTCACCCCGACGATCGACGGAATGGTGTACGAGGCCTGGCCGACCTGGTCTTCACCGGTACAGACGGCTTCCACGATGGTCGGCTTCGTGGGGGTTACATCGACATCGCAGTCGGGGGCAGAGAAGGTCTTGGTCCACTCCCATTGATTGTCGTTGCCCTTGAGTTCGTAGCCGGGGAGCTCGTCAGCGTCAACCTCGACCTTGGTGCCGACGGCGACGAAGTACGTGCCGGCCGCCTTGACCGCATAGGCCGCGTCATTGATGCTCACCCGGTACTGAACGCCGAGCGTCGACGGGATGGTGTAGCTCGCCTGGCCGTACGTGCCCGGACCCGTGCACTGCGCTTCGGTGAACGTCGGTGCCACCGGGGTGACCTCGTTCGAACAGTCGTTGTTGTAGAGCCACTGGCCGTAGGTGGTCCAGTTCTGCCCGGGGTACGAGCCGTTGACTCCCTGCTTCACGTAGGTGAACGGCGGGATGATGTCGTTCGGGTGTGCGCCGTGGCCATTGGGGTCGAGGGTGATGATCGAACTGACCGAGCCCTCTTGTTGCGTATAGGGGTTGCTGCCGCTCCCCGTCGCGTGACAGAGCTCGATCTTCTTCGACGTGTCATCCGGCAGTCCACAGTTGCCTGCGAGCCCTTCGATACGGGTGTCGTGCTTCGTCGCGCCATTGTGACCGTTGGACCACGGCGTGTAGGCGTATACCCACGGCCCGTTGCCCACGGTGGTGCCTGGCAGGGTCTCAATCCACTGGATTGATCCCGCAGCTCCGCTGGTGTTACCGCGGTTGGTCCAGTCGTTCCAGGTGGCGAAACCCCAGCCGTTCTGGAAGGACGTCGTGCCCGTGCGCGTGTGAATCGGCGCACTGACACCGTTCGGGATATTGCTCCAACTGAGCGTGTAGGTGATGTCGTAGTTGCCGGTCTGGGGATTGCAGACGGCCGACGCGGTGATGTTTCCAGCGTGGGCGCTGGCCGGAGCGGCCGTGAGCACCACCATGCCGAGTGAGAGCGCTAGTGCCGTCAGCCCAGCGAGGAACTTCTTAAGCATGGGGGAATCCTCTGTAAGCAAAGGGAATGCTAGGGAAATGGGCGCACGGGTAACGCCGGGATGGCAGTCAGCCACCGGAAGTCCGGCACAGGGGGGTGGCCGGCGATAGGGCGCGTGGGCGCACGAAATCTATCGGGGTCGCGCGTCCGCTTCGGGGGTTAGCGGGTCGGGGGTGAGTGTGGGTTCTCCTTGGGATACGGTCCCATCGGGGGTGCGCCCCCTACTTCGGTGTGGGGAGCGCAGGGACCTCTCAAGCGCGACGCTAGCAGTCCCCATTTAGGAGGACAAGCTATTCACAGCAAGTAGTTGTGGATCCCTCAGTGCACGTATTCGAGGATGTCGAGCCCCACGACTCGAAGTGCGTCGAGAACACGCAACCGCGCCGCGAGCCCACTGTCGTTGAATTGCACGGATGCCGCGTAGGCGACGGCGGTGCGTGGCCCACGCAGCACGCCGGCCTCCGATCGCACCCCGGTGTCGGTTCCCGTCTTGTGCACCAGGAGCACGCCGTGGTCGGTGCCGCGGTGCGACAGCGGGTCCAGCCCGAACGCACTCGCGACCATCGAGAGGTCGGAGTTGAGCGAGAGCCAGCCGAGCACGCGGCTCGAGGTGAGAGCATCGACGATCTCGCCGCGCGCGAGCGCCGCAAACAGCCACGCGAGTTCGGCCGTCGAGCCGACGGAGAGCTGCGGGGCGTCATCGGGGCCCCGGGAGTCGCGCACCAGATCGAGCAGTGCCGTTCGCAGCAGCCCGAGCGATTCGGTGCGTGCGCGTACGGCATCCAGTCCTACCTGCCGCAGCAGCACGTTCGTCGCGAGGTTGTCGCTCGTCGCGCCGACCAGGGTGGCGAGGTCGGCGACCGGAAGCGACGGCGCCTGCAGGTGCTGCCAGATTCCGCTGTCGCCGACCGCGTCGCGGGGGGACTTGTCGAGGATGCCGTAGCCGGTGAAGTCCCGCTCGGTGAGGCGAGCGGAGACCTCGACGAGCAACAGGATCTTGCCGATGCTCGCCGTGGGCAGCACGATGCGTTCGTCGATCGCGACGAGGGTCTTGCCGGTGTCGAGGTCGGTGACGGATGCCGATACCTGCGCGCCGTCGTAGGCGAGGTCGCCCAGTGCGGCAAAGGTCGCCGAGAAGTCTTCGGCGGGCTGGCTCGACCGGTGTTGGGGCACGCGGACACTGCGCACGCGTTCGCGGCGCTGAGTGCCTGCCTGCACATTCACCAGATTGTGACTCTGTCTTCCGGGTCGAGCCAGAGAGCATCGCGTGCGGTGACTCCGAACGCGGCGTAGAACACGTCGATGTTACGGACGATCTGGTTGCACCGGAACTCCGCGGGCGAGTGCGGGTCGATCGACAGCAGGCGGAGCGCCTCTTCGTCGCGCAGCTTTGTGCGCCAGGCCTGGGCCCAGCCGAGGAAGAACCGCTCCGCCCCGGTCAGCCCGTCAATCACCGGCGGCTCCGCGCCGCCCAGAGAGAGCAGGTAGGCCTTCCAGGCGATGCCGAGCCCGCCGAGGTCGCCGATGTTCTCGCCGATCGTCAGCGCACCGTTGACCTGGTGGCCGGGCAGCTGTCGGGGCTCGAGCTCGTCGTACTGCGCGATGAGCGACGCGGTGCGGGCCTGGAACGCCGCCTTGTCGTCGTCGGTCCACCAGTCGGTGAGCTTCCCGTCGCCGTCGTACTGCGCACCCTGGTCGTCGAAGCCGTGCCCGATCTCGTGCCCGATGACCGCACCGATCGCGCCGTAGTTGGCGGCGGCATCCCGGTTTTCGTCGAAGAACGGCAGCTGCAGGATGGCGGCGGGGAACACGATCTCGTTGAAGCCGGGGTTGTAATAGGCGTTGATCGTCTGTGGCGTCATGAACCACTCGTCGCGGTCGATCGGCTTGCCGATCTTGCCGAGTTCGCGCTGGAAGTCGAATTCGGCGACGGCCCGCACGTTGGCGACGAGGTCGTCGGCCGCGATCGCGACGCTCGAGTAGTCGCGCCACTTCACCGGGTAGCCGATCTTCGGCGTGAACTTGCCGAGCTTCTCGAGGGCCCGCTCGCGGGTGGCGTCGGTCATCCACTCGAGCTGCACGATGCTCTGCCGATACGCCTCGACGAGGTGGGCGACGAGATCATCCATCGCGACCTTCGCTGCCTGGGGGAAGTGCCGGTCGACGTAGACCTTGCCGATGGCTTCGCCCATCGCGCCTTCGACGACTGAGACGGCGCGCTTCCACCGGGCGCGCAACTCGGGGGTGCCGGTGAGGGTCTTGCCGTAGAAGTCGAAGTTCGCCGTGACGACCTCCGCGTGCAAGTAGGGGGCCGACGAGCGAATGACCTGCCAGCACAGCCAGTCCCGCCAGGCGTCGAGGCGGTCGTCGCTGAGCAGCGGCGCGAGGCCTTCGAGGAAGCTCGGTTGCCGCACCACGACCTCAGCGAAGGATGCCGTGGGCACGTCGAGCGCTGCCACCCAGGTTGCGAGCAGCGGGGCGCGCTCGCCAGCGAGGGCCTGCGCGGCATCCCAGGTCATCGGATTGTAGGTCGCGACCGAGTCGCGGCAGCGCACGTTGTCCCAGTGCTGCGCGGCGATCGAGGTCTCGAGGTTGAAGACGCGCTGCGCCGCGTCGGCGGCGTCGGCGATGCCGGCCATGGCGAGCATCCGCTGCAGGTGCGCCAGGTAGGCGTCGCGGATGTCGGCGAACTTCGGTTCACGGAAGTACGACTCATCGGGCAGACCGATGCCGCCCTGCTCGAGGAAGACGAGGTAGCGTTCCGGGTCACCCGGATCGTTGTCGACGAAGGCCTGCAGGAACCCGCCGACGCCCGCGCGTTCGAGCTTCCCGAGTGCCGTGACGAACGACGGGATGTCGGTCACGGCCGCAACGGCCGCGAGGTCGTCGGCCACCGCCGACCACCCCAGCTCCTCGATGTGCTGCTCGTTCATGAAGGAGGCATAGAGGTCGCCGAACGTGCGCTCCTCTGTGCCCGGGGCGGCGGTCTGAGCCTCCTCGATGATCGCGTGGACGGCCTTCTCGGCCTCCTCGGCGAGGATGTAGAACGAGCCGTACCTGGCCTTGTCGCTCGGGATCTCGGTGCTGTCGATCCAGCGCCCATTGGCGTGACGGAACAGGTCGTCTTGCGCGCGCACCTTCGGGTCGAGGTCGGCCGTATCGATTCCTGAGGAAAGCGCGTTCGTGGTCACGAGGCCAGCCTAGGATCACTTGACCGCGCGTAAGATCGGCGGATGCCACCGCGTTCCGTCCTGCTCCGCCGCGCCATGTTCGGCGTCTTCGTAACCTTCGGGCTCAACGGCGTCGCGGTGGCGACCTGGATCTCGCGGCTCCCCGCGATGCGCGACATCCTCGATATCAGCCTCGCGCAGGTGGGCCTTCTGCTCTTCGGGATGTCGGCTGGGTCGATCCTCGGGCTACTCGGGGCGGGAATGATCGTGCATCGGATCGGCGCACGCCGCACGATGGTGGTGACCCTCGTGGTCGGTGCCACGGCGCTCGGACTGCTCGCCGTCTCGACCTCTCTTGTGGTGTCGTTCCCGCTCGCGATCACCGCGATGGCGCTGTTCGGGATCTCCTGGTCGATCTGCGACGTCGCCATGAATGTCGAAGGCACAGAGGTCGAGCGTGAGATGGGTCGCACGCTGATGCCGTGGTTCCACGCCGCGTGGAGTCTCGGCACCGTCGCGGGTGCCGGACTCGGTGCCGCGTTGGCTCTCGTCGGCATGGTGCCGGCGACGCATCTCGCGATCATCGCGGTCGTGCTGATTGTCGCGGCAGCGCTCATCCCGCGTCTGCTTCCTCGAGCGCTCGACCATTCGACAGGCTCAGGACGGCGCGTCGAGGCGACTGAGGCGGCCGATGGGCAGCGCAGTGGATTCCGCTCCCAGCTCGCCGCGTGGCGGGAACCTCGCACTCTGCTGATCGGCGTGCTCGTGCTCGGGATGGCCTTCGCCGAGGGCTCGGCGAACGACTGGCTCGCCCTCGCGATGACCGACGGCCGTGGCTTCGACGACGCCCAGGGCGCCCTGCTGTTTGGGGTGTTCGCCGTCGCGATGACGATCGGGCGCATCGCGGGCGTTCCGCTGCTCGACCGGTTCGGCCGCGTGCCGGTGCTGCGCGTGGCCGTCGTGATGTCGGCCGTCGGGCTGGCTGTCGTCATCCTCGTGCCGATCACGCCCGTGATGGTCGCGGGGATCGTCGTCTGGGGGCTCGGCGCCGCACTCGGCTTCCCGGTCGGGATGTCGGCCGCCGGCGATGATCCGGTCGGGGCGGCGGCACGCGTGAGCGCCGTCGCGACGATCGCGTACTGCGCCTTCCTGGTCGGCCCGCCGATCATCGGAATCGTCGGCGAGCAGATCGGCATCCTCAACGCACTCTGGATCGTGTTCGGCCTCATCGTCGTCGCCGGGTTCGCGGTGCCCGCGACGCGGAAGCCTGTACGGGAACGCTCGCCCGTGCAAGAACCCTCGCCCGCGCAAGAGAAATAGGCTGGCCGGGTGCGTCTGGTCGTTGCCCGCTGCTCGGTCGACTACGCCGGGCGGCTTTCGGCACACCTCCCGCTCGCGACGCGGCTGCTCGTGCTCAAAAGCGATGGCAGCGTGCTGGTGCACTCGGACTCGCT